>NZ_JBALOP010000002.1:92131-142277 GCF_036962685.1 Bacillus sp. JJ1566
CAAGGCGCATTTGATTTTAATAAAAGGGGTGAGATGGAGATGTCTATAGATATCTTTGGTTTTCGGGCATTATGGAGTCCCTATTTTTTAGCTTCACTTATCATCGTTACGATTCTATATTTTATGATTGTTGGTCCATGGAGACATCGATTTACTCATTCTGAACCTACATCAATTAAAACAAAGATTTTATTTGTAGTAGGGATAATCTTACTCTATGCTTGTAAAGGAAGTCCAATCGATTTACTAGGTCATATGACGATGACTGCTCATATGACGCAAATGGCTGTTCTTTATTTAATTGTGCCGGTATTTTTTATTTTAGGTGTGCCAAATTGGTTATGGAGAAAGTTTATAAATCTTAAAGTAATAAAGCCCATTTTTAAATTTCTTACAAAGCCTTTAATTGCTTTAGTTATGTTTAACGGTTCATTTTCTTTTTATCATATCCCACTCATTTTTGACTTTGTAAAAATTAATGTCTTCATTCATGCTGCCACGACCATTTTTATTTTTATTGCTGCCTTCTTTATGTGGTGGCCATTAATCAATAAATTAGAAGAGTGGAACACATTGAGTGGTCTTAAAAAAGTTGGCTATATTTTTGCTGATGGGATGCTATTAACGCCTGCATGTGCCTTAATCATTTTTTCAGATACTGCAATGTATTCAACATATACAGATCTTGGGGCGTGGACGACTGCTCTCGCACTTTGTGTGCCAGCTTCAATGCTATCCAGTATAAATCTTACTGGGCCAGAAATGTTTAACTTTATGCCACCGCTTGAAGATCAACGTACTGGCGGTGTCATTATGAAAATTATTCAAGAGTTCGTGTACGCGATACTACTAGCGAAAGTATTCTTTGAATGGGTTCGAAAAGAGCGTGAACAAGAAAAATTACTAGATGAGCAATTACTAGAAAAGCAATTAATTGAGCCACAAACAAATTAAAGAGAAACACGATAAGAGAGGTTAAACATGAATTTACCGATTCTGCCTACAATGAGCACGATTTTTATCATATTAAGTGCAGTTACTGTTGCCATCGGTTGGTATTTAATTAAACAGAAAAAAATAGAAGCTCATAAAAAAGCGATGACGACTGCTGCTATTTTTGCTTTGACTTTCTTTGTTATTTATATGTCAAGAACGATTTTTATCGGTAATACATCATTCGGTGGCCCTGACGATGTGAAGGTGTACTACACGATTTTCTTAATCTTTCATATCTTTCTGGCAACGACTGGTGCGATTTTCGGGGTTGTTACACTATATCTTGGCTATAAAAATAAAATTGCGAAGCATCGCAAGCTTGGTCCAATTACAAGCATCATTTGGTTTTTCTCAGCTATAACAGGTGTAGCGGTATATTTCTTACTGTACGTCTTTTATAAAGGCGGAGAAACAACATCGATGTTAAAAGCAATATTAGGTTTTTAATAAAATCCAAAACGTATTGTTTGTAATATGTATAAGGTGTTCTAGAATACAATATTCTAGAGCACCTTTTTATTTTGTACTTCGTTTCACATAAAGTGAAACTTCATTCAGTGGGGGTTTTTTTCATCCCCCACTGAATGTTAGTTGAACCAATCGGGCTTTTACTGGCAGTTGATCCCCTACTTATATTTCTTCTGGTTTCCCTAAGCTCTTGTAATGGGGGTCTTACTGCAAGTTAATGCGGGATAATGACAGCCTAATTTCGCAGAGGGGAGTGTTAAGGATGATTGAGATCTTTACAGAAAACTTATTATTGGTTCCATGTTCTCTGGATATTGCCAAATCATTAGTTTTTCATCGCAAAGAACTTGAAAAACGATCACCTATAACGATTCCACAAAACTGGCCATCTCCATTAATAACTGGTATTCTTCCGTTTTATATAGAAAAGCTTGAGAAGGATGAAAATCATTATGGATGGGGACTATGGCTGATTATTAATTACGCTGAAAAACGGATAATTGGTGATATTTATCTTCATGAGAAACCGGATAAAAAAGGGAATGTCCAACTGACGTATACGATGAATCGCGATTATCAGAAGACCAGTTTAACCTATGAAGCTGTTGATGCTTTAATTGATTGGCTTGTTATGCAAGCCGATGCGAAGAAGGTATTAATGGAATGCAGTGATAGTAATTATCAGTCAATACAGTTGTTTGAAAAACTAGGGATGAGGTGTACGAAGAAGGATGGTAGATTTTTAACTTGGGAGCTTCGTAAGGTCATTTAATAAAGCAAAATGAAAAAGATTTTCTAGACTTGTGCCCAATTCATTCCTTATTGCATAAGGTAGGAGTAACCTAAGTGATATTGACAATGTGAAGGAGTGTGGTTGGGGTGGTTCGAAAATCATTGGAAAATGGTTCTCTTTATATTAAGAATGATGTGTTGGCGATGATTGCTTCCATTTGCGCTGAAGATACGGAAGGAGTAACGATTGTTTCCGGATTTAAGGATGGCGTTTCCGGCATTTTGAATCGAAATTTCCACAAAAATGGAATAACAGTTATTGAAGAAGAAGAAGGGATTTCCCTGGAGGTCAAAATTGCGATTGAATATGGGTTAGAAATAAAAAGGACCTGTGAGCTTTTACAAGAAGCAATTTTACATGAAATAGAAAGCATGACTGGCATTAGTCTTTCAAGTTTAACAATTAAGGTAGAAGGACTAACAAATACGCAAGCCCTTGCGACAACAACATAACAAAAAAGGAACAGCATTGACTGTTCCTTTTTCTGCGTTATTGTCTAGTTCCAGGCGCCATCGGTTCGAGGTCATAAGCCAATCGCTTCGGAAGGTAAAAGGCACCTTCTGTCAGCGCTCGTCTTATGCTTGTCACCGATAAGCGGGCGCCTTGCACTTTTCGTTATTATGCGTTTACAACTGCATCGATTTCTTCTTTTACTTTTGCAAGGATGCGGTTGCATTGATCAACTAATGCATTAGGGAAGTTTTCATCTTCGCTATATTCAACACCGTGTGGGTAATAGTATTTACCAACAAATGGAGTAAGTAGCTTAATGACTGCATCTTTTGCATTTTCTTCGATAATTCCTTCAACTGCATAACCTTGAACACGAAGGTAGTAAATATCACCTTTAATTTCAAACTTACGGTCATATGTAATTCTTTCATAATCCCACTGACCTGCAAGAATAAACCCTTCTGATCTCATTATGTCAGTTAATCTTGGTAATTCGATTGTTACGTTTTCAATCCCCGTATTTTCAAATCTCATTTAAAATCCCTCCAAAAACCGTCAAACAACGATTTATATGTTCTCAGTATAATAATAGTACGAAAAGATACAAGTTGCAACGTTTGACATTAATATGTCACGAAAAATAAAAAATATTTAATGTGAATTTTTTGTAGGTTTGGTCAAACTAACATGGAAAGGAGGGACAAGATGAAGAAATTACTTTTAATTATTACGACTTTATTGTTTGTCTTAAGTAGTCCAATGTTGGCGAATGGACAAGGTACAACTACATACACTGTGCAGCGTGGAGATTCTTTATGGAAAATTGCTGTACGATACCAAGTTGGTTTGTCAGAAATCATTTCAGCAAACCCGCAGTTTAGAAATCCCAACCTTATTTATCCGGGTCAAAAAGTCACAATTCCAATCATAGAGAATGTCAAAAGCATTGAAAATCAGGTTATCTCAATAACCAACCAACACCGTGCAAAATATGGTTTACCGGCTTTAAAAATAGATTGGGAACTTTCACGTGTAGCACGCTATAAATCGGTAGATATGAGAGATCGAAACTACTTTGAGCATACTTCACCGACATATGGCTCGCCATTTACGATGATGCGAAACTTTGGTATTTCCTATCGTACTGCTGCAGAAAATATTGCAGCTGGACAAAGAACTCCACAGGAAGTTGTAAATGCATGGATGAACAGTCCAGGGCATCGTGCAAATATTCTTAAGCGTGATGTTACCCATATAGGAGTCGGATATGCAGAAGGTGGTTCAAAGAGGCATTACTGGACACAAATGTTTATTGGAAAATAAGTGGATAGAAAATGGAGGTTACAATGGACTCTGTTCGCGATGTAATGAGTACTGATGTGGAATACTGCACGCCCCTTGATAATGTGTATGAAGTAGCCGTTAAAATGAAGGATTTAGATGTCGGCGCAATTCCAATTTTAGAGGACAAAAAATTAATTGGAATGATTACTGATCGTGATTTAGTCGTTCGAGGATATGCGGAAAAAAGGTCTGGTTCGAATAAAGTGACAAATGTTATGAGTGAAGACTTAATTACTTGTACACCTGATACGTCTCTTGAGGAAGCATCTCAGTTGATGGCGAAACATCAAATTAGACGTTTACCAGTTATTGAAAATGAACAGTTGGTTGGAATGTTATCCATTGGTGATTTATCGACAAACAAAACATCTGATCATTATGCAGGAGAAGCTTTAAGTGATATTTCTGAACAAGACCAGCTTCATTAAAGCACAGGCACCCAAGGGGTGCCTGTTTATTTTTCTTTCAAAATCGCATAATTCTAGCAAAATTTAATATATATGGTAGAAATACGTTTAATGTTAGGAAGTGGTTCTTCTGAAATTTGCTAAGATTGCAGTTACTATCTTACTATTGGCTTCTAGCATTTATTATATTTCTATTAAGCAAGGAAGAACAGGATTCGTGAATGGTGTTGAACATACACCAGCCATATTAAACCAGACGAGCATAACGAAACAAAATATCCCTTATCAAAAAGAAATCCACCAATTTAATGGTCTAATCTCATTCATTGGTATGGAAAGCACACAAATAAAAGAAACATTAGGCGAGCCGCATCGAATCGACCGGTCATCCTATGATTATGACTGGTGGGTTTATAATAAAAATCCACAAAATTATATCCAGGTTGGAATCGAAAATGGTAGAGTTGTCACTGTTTTTGGAACGGGCAATGATGTTCTCGTTGAACCTTTTAAAATTGGACAACCAATCGCACAGTTGCGCTCAAAAGGGTTAATAAAGCCTAAAATTTCATTAAATGTCGATAAAAACCCTTATCGATTTGAATTATCAGATGTGGAAATGAAAGCTAGGCCTTTAATTGCTATGGGGAATGTCTATATTCAATTATATGTGGACACATTTACAGAAAAAATTTCAAGTATTCGGTTTTTAGATGGAAAAACCTTAATCAAGCTTCGCCCATATGAATTAGCATACCGAGGAGAATTACTCTCAGCAAAAGAGGTTTCAGAGACAGAATGGATGCAAATTGAACAGGGGAACAAAGCCCAAATCCTTGATTTAACGAATGTTATTCGGATAAGACATGGTATACATCCGTTAAAAGGGGACGAACAATTAGCAAAAGTTGCTTATTTACATAGTAAGGATATGCAAGTGAATCAATATTTTGATCATACTTCCCCGACAAAAGGGGGTCTAGCGGATAGGTTAGCAGGCGGAGACATAAGTTATCAGTTGGCTGGTGAAAATATTGCAGCTAAATATGTGGACGGAATCGCGGCTGTTGAAGGCTGGTTAAATAGTGAAGGTCATCGTGAAACTCTTTTAAATGAAGAATACAATTACCTTGGGGTTGGGGTGTATGAAAAATACTATACCCAAAACTTTATCCAGAAATGGGATTAGATAAAAAAGTAAGCAATACGACGACATGTGTATTGCTTACTTTTCTTTTATCATCTTCTTAATTTTTTGGACGGTCAATAATAAAGAAACTTCCGGTTGCATGCGCGATTAATTTTCCGTCATCACGATAAACTCTACCTTCGGTTACACATATTTTTGTACCTTTATGGATTAATTGTGCGACACAGCGTAATTCTTTTCCGATTCCTGGAGCAACATAATTGATTTTCATTTCAGTTGTTACAGCTGCTTTTTCTTGTGATAGGACATGATGAACAACTGATCCCATTGCGGAGTCAAGTAAAGTGGCAGTAATGCCTCCATGAACAATTTGCAATGGATTTTGAATAAGTTCCGTATTTGGAATGGTAATTTCATAGGTTTCGTCATCAATAACCCGACGGTTTGTTTGCATTAAGCCACCAATATAGGAGCCATTTTGTTTAGTTTGTTTACGAATCACAGCATCGATTACATGTTCCATTGCTTGCCTTTCTTCTTCAGATGCCTCTAGAAAAAATGATTGTAATTTTTGTAGAATACGATCTTCCATTAACCTAACCTCAAATCCATAATATTTTTATTATTCTCATTTTAACAATATATACAGAGTTTTGGCAATTTGGGCGAACCATTCAATTTAATATAGATAAACTATAGTAGGCAATTGTATGAAATTGGGGTGATTTAAATGGGAAATCAGCTTCATCCATCTGTACAGGAGTTTAAGGCCTTCGTTAAAAAACATCCTAAACTTGTGCAGGAAGTGCGAAAGGGAACCCTTAATTGGCAGGAAGTATTTGAAGACTGGTATATACTTGGTGAGGAAGATGAAAAGTGGAAAAGGTTTAAAGATAAAGATAGCAAAACAGAGGATACCGACAAATCAGATTTTATCGGAAAAATTTTTTCATCCTTTAAAAATGCTGATATGAATAATCTACAAGAGCAAATCTCGAATGTAGGGGAAGCTATTTCAACAATTCAGGCCGTTATTCATCAGTTTCGCGGGGATGAAAAGCAACAGCAGAGGCGAACTAGCCGAGAAGTTCATCATCCTTTTGCCTTTCGCAAAGATTAGGCCAGAAGGGAGCATAGGATGCGACAAGAATCATATGAATATCTCAATTCAAAAAAACAACTGCGTGCTTTTGTCCGACAGAATCCGATTTGGTACCGAAAATTAACTCGGAATCCAAGAGATTTTCAACGTTTGGAAAACGAGGCAAAGGCATATTTCAAACAAACCTTTCCACATAAAGTTCAAAAAATTAACCAGTCCTTGGAAATGGCCTCATTCATGCTTCAAATGTATCAGGGCATGCGACAAAGTGATTAAGAAAGGAGCTCTCTTGAATGGGCTCCTTCTTTGGTTGTGCAAGGATATTTGGGGCGTTATAGGAAAAACTAGGAAAAAAGGAGTTGGAAGAATGTGTACAAGTATATTTTACCTTTTTGTTTCCTATGCTTCCTAACCATTCACATAAATGAAAAAGCGGTTGCATCAAAGAACGTTCACTCCACTTTTTTTAGCGAAACAAGTGAGTTAGAAATAGAGCGTACCCTTCAAGTTGTACATCATGTTAGAGGTAATGATGTGTATCTTGAGTGTATAATCCCGAATTTTACATTCAAGCAAAGCGGTGGCCTTAAAAAGGAAGGAGAGGGCCATCTAAATATCATGATTGATGGGAAGAAAACAGAAAAAATTTCGACAGCAGCCTTCATTATTAAAGGGTTATCTAGAGGAGAGCATACATTAAAAATTCAAGTCGTTCATAATGATTTAACTACATATCCTCTTGAACATACAATTCATATCCATATAGATTAACTTTTATTATTTGTATTATCGCAGTAGATGCGATTCGTAATAATTCGTGGTATAGTGAAAGTGGAGGTGTTTATTTTGATAGCAACAATTGAAAAAGTTGAAATTCTGGAAGAGGCACAGGAGTTATCAACAATGATTCTACAATCTGAACTGGCAGAGGAATACCGCAGCTGTTTATATACATTACAAAAAGATAGAGAAGCGCAGAAACTAATCGCTGATTTTCAAAATATGAAAGAAAAATATGATGAGGTTCAACGATTCGGGAAATATCATCCTGATTTTCGAACTGTTTCAAAAGAGACAAGGGAACTTAAAAGAAAGCTTGATCTTCATGAAACGATTGCTGATTTTAAAAAAGCAGAGGATAATCTCCAGAAAGTACTTGATGAAATTAGCGTGTTACTAGGTGGTGCTGTATCCAAGTATATTAAAGTGCCAACAGGGAACCCTTATTTTGATTCTATTTCAAGCTGTGGCGGTGGCTGTGGAAGTGGTGGAGCTTGCGGCTGTAAGTAACCGACACTTTCCGAGTAAAGTAAGTTTTCTACTTTATTTGGTATTGTAAAATTTTTACTTGATATGCTACACTATTTATAACTTTATTCATCAATGATGAATAAAGTTATAGCCTCCGGCGGATGCCCACGATTTTTCAGCAGAAAATTTTCGAGCAGTAAGATCAAAGACTAAAAGCATCACTTCCTGTGGGCCTAAAAATCGGGCGCAAATACGCTAAGGGCGTATTTGATTCTATTGAAATAAAAGGAGAAAATGCTATGATTGGACAACGCCAAGGTATTATCGTTTGGCTTCATTCGCTAAAGCATTCAAAAATGCTTCGAAAATTCGGTAATATTCATTTTGTATCAAAACGTCTAAAATACGTGGTCCTTTATAATGATATGGAAAATACAGATTCAATCGTAGAAAAGTTAAATTCTCTTGCATTTGTCAAAAGGGTAGAGCCATCCTATAAACCATTTTTAAAGATTGAATTTGAGAACAAGAAACCGGATCGTGCAAAGGAATACGATTATAAGATCGGATTATAAAAAAGCTTATCAAAAGCATTTTTTTGCTTTGATAAGCTTTTTTATTTTTTATTTCATTCGCGGTAAATAGCGGTTCATTCGTAAAATTCCGATTAAATGCTGATAATAAAGATCTTTTTCGTGAAACATCGTAGAAGGTTTTACATCCAGTGTAATGATTTGTAAATCAAGTTCAATCGCTACCTCTGCAAAAAGATTGTAGCGTTGATTTGGTTTGACAACAGGATTGGGAATTCCTTCTCTACAAATATAGATTGCTTGAAAATCACCAGGTTTTGTCGGCTGAAGTGCCACAGCCAATGAGGTAACTTGTATATCCTGAATGGTTGTGTGAAATGCAAATAGCTTTGAAACTCGATGTCTATTTCCTTTTGCAAGCTCAAGAAGTTCATAAATATCTGAATAACCTTCGCCTAGCTCAATAAAACGTTGTATCATTCTAAATTCCCCTCGATTTCATATTTTCCATGTCTACTTTATCATGAATAGATTTGAATTAACAAACGAAAACAAAAAAACCCTGCAAGTCTACTTGCAGGGTCCTTCCATTCCATGTTTTTCGTTACCGTTCACATGGAAGAAGGCAAAGGGAGAGGAGAAACCGGAGGAAGAACTTATGGGGAAACGTAAGTCTTCTCCGCGGTTGGCAACAACATCCTCGAATGATGTTGTTATTACTAATTATGACCAATTGAAAATTGTGTATACATCATGTCACGTTTTTTTATTATCCCAATAAAATTTTTGCCTAAATGATATCTTAGAATTTTTTATTATTCATTAACAAACGTTTACGTTTATGGTAGGATAATGTTATTAATTTACATAGACAGTGGTGATAGCAGTGAGAGTCGTGTCCGGGTCGAAGAAAGGTATCCACTTGAAAGCGGTACCAGGAATGTCCACAAGACCAACAACAGACAAGGTGAAGGAAGCCATCTTTAATATCATCGGTCCATATTTTGATGGTGGGAATGGACTTGATTTATTTGGTGGAAGCGGTGGACTTGGAATTGAAGCGTTAAGCCGTGGAATTGATAAGGTCATTTTTGTTGACCGTGATCAAAAAGCAATTCAAACAATTAAAGGAAATTTAGAAACATGTCGACTTGTCGATGATGCTGAAGTTTATCGAAACGAGGCCTTCCGGGCTTTAAAGGCCATCGTAAAACGTGATATCAAATTCGATTTAATCCTTTTAGATCCGCCATATAAACAGCAAAAATTAACAGAGTTAATCGAAGAAATAAATAAACATCAGTTATTAACCAATAACGGTTATATTGTTGCAGAACATGGATCGGACGTTTTATTGGAACAATCCATTGGTAACCTTCGTTTGGTTCGTCATGAAGTGTACGGTGTCATTGGCGTATCCATTTATCGGAATGAAGAGGGAAAGGTAGGCGAACTGAAATGACCAGAATTGCTGTTTGCCCAGGAAGCTTTGATCCAGTAACAAATGGACACCTTGATATTATCAAAAGAGGGGCAAAAGTATTTGATAAAATTTATGTGTGTGTCTTAAATAACTCATCAAAACAGCCTTTGTTCACAGTTGAAGAACGAATTAAACTGTTACAGGAAAGTACGAAGGATTTACATAATATTGAAGTTGAATGTTTTAGTGGTTTATTGATGGATTACGCAAGCGAGAAAAATGCAAATGCGATTTTACGTGGGCTTCGTGCCGTTTCGGATTTTGAGTACGAAATGCAAATTACTTCGATGAATCGTATTTTAAATGAAGAAATCGAAACTTTTTTTATGATGACAAATAACCAATATTCTTTTTTAAGCTCAAGTATTGTGAAGGAAGCTGCGAAATATCATGGAGTGATTTCCGAGCTTGTACCAAAACCAGTTGAATTAGCGCTTAAGGAAAAATTTAATAGCCCCGCAAATTAAATGCGAGGGCTTTTTATTTTGCTGTAGTAAACGGCAATATAACATAACAACGAAAAAATCGTAACGAGTGGTCCATAGATTAATAATCCGTTCCATAAGGTTTCAATCCAAACGGAAGTCTGTTCAGGAATCATTGGAGCGAAGACACCGAATGTTTCCTCTGACCCGGCATTTTTTACGTAAAGTGGATTCCATAAAAGAAATGTGATAATCCCTGCTAAAAATCCATGCATAATTCGCGCGAAAAAAAATGGTTTAAACCTTACATCCGTTTCTGCTAAAATGCTTGCAACTTGCGCTTGTACAGAAAGGCCACAAAACCCCAGGATAAAACTTACGGTAATCACCTTAGGAAGTAGTTCAATATGTTCTAATTCACTTGTCATCATTGAACCTGTGGTAATTTCAAATATCCCAGAAATCAAGGGGATACTGAGTTCAGCAGGCATTTGAAATAGTTTTAATAATATGGATAGTCCTGCACCGACTAATGCGATCACATTAATTAATGAAAGAAGTTTGTTAAAAACGGAAAATAGAATGATAAATCCTCCAATCATTAGTAACGTATGAATAGAGGTTGTGACCGCGTCGCCTAATAATTGCCCGAAAGGCCTTTTTTCCTTTAGTCTTGTGCGATGAAGCTCCTGTAAGGCCTTTACAATAATACTTTTCTTCTCGTCATCTTTAGGTGTGTGCTCATCACCCTTTTTACCATGGAATCTCATGATTAAACCAACAAAAAAATTTCCGACATAATGGCTGACTGCAAGTAAGATCCCTAACCTGGGATTTTCAAAAAATCCTACAGAAATCGCAGCAAATATAAAAAGGGGATTTGAAGCATTTGCGAAGGAAACAAGCCTCTCTGCTTCAACTCTCGTAATTTGTTTCTCCTGTCTAAGCCGTGCAGCTAGTTTGGCGCCAGCTGGGAACCCTGAAGCCATACCCATTGCCCAAGCAAATCCACCCACACCTGGGACTCGAAACAATGGTCTCATTAAAGGTTCAAATAAGACACCGATAAATTTAACAATTCCAAAACCAATTAATAACTCTGATATGATTAAAAAAGGGAGTAAGGAAGGAAATACAATCTTCCACCACATTTCCAAACCAACCCTAGAAGCTTCCAGTGATTCCTTTGGAAAATAAATAAGTGCTATCGTTAGTAATGAAATTCCTGCCGCAATTGTTACTGTTTTAAATCTAGAACGTATCAATGGTACTCCTCCTACAGAAGTCTTCTTTTCAGTTAGATCATAAGAGTGATAGAATAAGAGGGTCCGTAATTTTCAAAATCTTCCCTCATCTAATCGAAGTCAAATGGATGGTTTGTACATCTATTTAAATATACGTAGATGGGTGGCAAGTTTAGACCAAAAGAATGTACAAGTTTTCAATTCTTTTTTCATATAATGATATAAAGTGAAATTAACATAGAAGGACTATTGTTAGGGGATGATTCTTTTGAACGAACCTATAATTGGATTGGCACTTGGATCTGGTGGTGCAAGAGGATTTGCTCATTTGGGTGTAATTAAAGTACTTTTAGAACATAAAATTCCAATCAATCTTATTGCAGGAACGAGCATGGGCTCTTTGGTCGCAAGCTTTTACGGGGCGGGATTAGATATCGATCGAATGTATAAACTAGCGCTTGCTTTTAAGCGGAAGTATTATTTAGATTTTACTGTTCCAAAAATGGGCTTTATTGCAGGGAAAAGAGTAAAGGAATTAATCCGTGTCTTTACACATGGTAAAAATATCGAGCAACTTGATATCCCCATAGGCATTGTTGCAACAGATTTATTAACTGGTGAAAAAGTGGTGTTTCGTAATGGGCCTGTCGCAGATGCAGTCCGAGCAAGCATTGCCATCCCCGGAATTTTTGTTCCTGAAAAAATTGATGGCCGTATTCTTGTAGACGGAGGTGTCATTGATCGGGTCCCCATTTCTGTTGCAAAAGAAATGGGAGCTGATATAGTTATTGCGGTGGACGTCTCACATGTTAAAATAAATGAAGAGGTTACTTCAATATTTGATGTGATTTTACAGAGTATTGATATCATGCAAAAAGAGCTTGTGAAGTATGGAGAATTTTCAACCGATATTATGATCCGACCACATGTAGGACATTATAGTTCACGTGCTTTCACAAATATTGAGGACATTATCCGAATTGGGGAAGAGGAAACAAGAAAACAACTTCCCGCAATCGAAGAGGCAATCGCAAAGTGGAGGGAGTCATTACTGAATGAAGAAAAAGAGAAATAAGGCCTATTTAAAAGCTCTTGCAGTTGGAGTGGTGCTATCAATTCTAGGCACCTTTATCCAGCTTCCATACTACGTGACAAAGCCTGGAATGGCGACAGAGCTTGAGCCTATTATCAACGTCGAGAACGGCTATAAAGAAGAAGGAGAATTCATGTTAACGACCATTCGTATGGGGCAAGCCAATATCTTTAGTTATTCTTTAGCTAAGTTCCAAAAATATCATGAAATTTTACCGATTAAACAAGTAAGACGTAACAATGAAAGTGATGAGGAATATGCCAATCGACAACTGTTTTATATGGAGGATTCACAGGAATCTGCCATTACCGTTGCTTATCAGCATGCAAATAAGCCTGTAACGGTCAAAAATCATGGAATTTACATAATGGGGATCGTCGAAGGAATGCCTGCAGAAAAAGAACTAAAAGCGGGTGATCGAATTTTTGCAGTGGATGGAAATGAAATCCAAGAACATACGGAGTTTATGAAGTATGTAGCCGGGAAAAAAGAAAATGATGTCATTACTATTTCAGTCGAGCGAAACGGTGAAGAGAAAACAGTTGCTGTTCCACTTGCTCCTTTTCCAAATAATCCAGACAAAACAGGAATTGGAATTGAATTAATAACAGATATTGAAGTGGTGACCGATCCGAAAATAAAAATTGATACAAAAAAAATCGGTGGTCCTTCTGCCGGACTAATGTTTACACTTGAAATTTATAATCAGTTAACAGAGAAAGACCTTACACATGGATTGCGTATTGCGGGTACAGGAACGATTAATATCGATGGAAAGGTTGGACCAATCGGAGGGATTGGTCAAAAAATCGTTGCTGCCGATAGCTCAGATGTTGATATTTTCTTTGCTCCAAATCAAAATGGTGCTGCAGATTCTGATTACCAACAAGCATTAGCAACAGCGAAGGATATCAAAAGTGATATGAAAATCGTACCTGTCGATACATTTGAAGATGCACTCAATTATTTAGAGAAACTTGAAGTGAAATAACAAATACAAGCAGCCGCTGCCAAAATTGGGCGGCTGTTTTATTTTAGAGATATTTTTGTAGTTCTTCATTATATCGAATTGGTGGAGTTACGTATTCCTGTCGTAGAAGTTTTGTGCGAAGAGGCTCAGGAAAAATAGTTAAATAAGTTTGAGAAGCCTTCCAATCAAGTGTGAAGAGTTCATCAGAAAATCCTGTTGCCTTTGAGAGGATAGGCAGTTCAACATCCTTTTTTATATGGTGTAAATAGCTCTGTCCTTTTTGAGACATGCCGAGTAAGCGAATATAGGTAGCGACAGGTTTTTCATTTATAGGTTTTAGCTGTTCCTTTGTTGTGTTTGTTAAAATATGTACGCATAGTCTTTGCAATCTTGTCCATGTATAGCGTTTTGTTTTTATTTTTTCCATAAAGTCTTGAAAAGAAGTTGCTTCCGAAATATAAGTGAGTAGCCTATTTTCAATACCTTCTTCTGCTTCATAAATATTTGCTAATTCGGAAGGTGAAGAAGTTAGCAGTCTGTATTTTAACAATGTAAAATAATCCTCCCACCGATGGAATAGCAGATTCTCCTTATAATAAGATGAAAGCCATTTGGCAGTGGCAGCGGGAAGATAGCTTTTGATTTCCTCAATATTTTTTTCAGCTGAAAATAATGTTTTTCGAATGCTTGTTGCGCTAGCAATGGTCTCATGTGAAAATGTCTCGTCATGGTAGCCGGCAGACGTCCTCAAGATGGTTTCTGCATGAATTGAACTCCTTTGGTCATGGATCGCTTTGACATAATGATAGCCCAAAATATTATTTGGTTTTGATAAATCCACGAATGAATCATGATTTGAAAGAGAAGAATAGGCGAGAGATGCTGCTTTTGGATAGCTATATCCTTCCTTCATGTATTGCTGGGTCGAGTGGTCATAGGCTTGTTTATTGTTTTGCATAAATTCAACAGTTGCTTCAAAGTCATCAATTGTCCCATTTTCACTACCGAAGCAAACTTCCTCACAGTGAAGAGCATTCAGAAGTGAAATCGAACCATTTGCGAAGTTTTCTGCTTTTTGAGTCGCAAAGGCATATGGTAATTCAATGACGATGTCAACGCCTGCTTCCAAAGCCATTTTCGTTCGTGTCCATTTTGATACTAAGGCAGGTTCCCCTCGTTGAAGAAAATTTCCGCTCATTACTGCAATCGTACAATCTGCATTTGTCTTCCTTTTTGTTTCATCAAGATGGTACTTATGTCCATTATGAAATGGATTATATTCAACAACTACGCCAACTGCTTTCATCATTTCACCCTTTTTAATTTAAACTTAATTTTTAAATATCATTTTATTGGAAAAGCTGATATAGTAGAAAAGTATCTACACACCAAGTATAGTGTAAAGAAAAAATATTGACAAATGTAATCCGCAAAGCTATAATTACCTTTGTTGCTCTTTGAGGTGATTTCAATTGAAATGGACAATTAATCAATTAAATCAGTTGGCTCGAAAAGGCCTAATGATTGATGAAACTGTTGATGTTAAAGACTTAATGGAGATCGAAAAATCGATACGAGACATCCCTCCGGTGCATGTTACCGGTCGTGCTGATCTCAGTTCTACAAAAGCGAGCTTTCATATAACAATTTCAGGTTCAATGATTCTGCCTTGTTCTCGAACATTGGTTGATGTGAAATTTCCATTCGAGATCAGAACAACTGAAACGTTTCTACTTAGAGAGACTTCTGATTATGATCTAGAGTCGGACGAGGATGTTAATCAAGTTCAAGGTGAAGTAATTGATTTACTTCCACTAATCAAGGAGAATATTTTACTTGAAATACCGATGCAGATTTTTTGTGATAATTCGAACTCTGAAGATGCTGCGCCACAATCAGGACAAGATTGGGAAGTTATCACTGAAGATGACAAAAAGAACAAGATTGACCCCCGATTGGCAGGACTAGCAAAATTCTTTGAAGACGAATAAAATCCATCTTTATCTATTTATTTTTTTAAGGAGGTGGGAATAATGGCTGTACCTTTTAGAAGAACATCTAAGACAAGAAAAAGATTACGTCGTACACATTTCAAATTACAAGTGCCTGGTATGGTGGCATGCCCAAATTGTGGTGAAATGAAATTAGCACACCGCGTATGTAAAGAATGCGGTTCTTACAAAGGAAAAGAAGTTGTTAGCAAATAATTTTGTTAACAAGTTAAAAGCGTATCAATAACAATGTTATTGATACGCTTTTTATTTTGTCCGAATCCCCGACAAATCCCTACTCCTTCTTCTTACCAAGTTGATAATCATAATTTTACCAGTACAATAAGAGTAAAAGGGATAAAGGGGAAAAATATGTCAAAATACATAGTTACACGTGATGAACAAGGGATTGTTTGGTTTACAATCAATCGACCTGAAAAATGGAATGCAATCGACTATGATGTAATGGATGGATTGTTGCAAACCATCACAGAAGTAGAAGAGAAAGAGGATAATCGTGTTTTAGTCATTACGGGAGCTGGACAAAAATCATTCTGTTCCGGTGGAGATCTATCAGTTTTTCAAAAACTTCAAACTGTAGAAGAAGCATACCAAATGCTTAGCAAGATGGGCATGATTTTATACAAGCTTGTCACATTATCGAAACCCACAATTGCTCTATTGAATGGACTAGCAATTGGTGGTGGATGTGAGCTTGCGGCG
The DNA here is from genome assembly GCF_036962685.1 of Bacillus sp. JJ1566. Taxonomy (NCBI): domain Bacteria; kingdom Bacillati; phylum Bacillota; class Bacilli; order Caryophanales; family Bacillaceae; genus Bacillus; species Bacillus sp. JJ1566. Next base: position 108,558 of record NZ_JBALOP010000002.1, read on the forward strand.
GCTTGTGACTATAGACTAGCATCTCACGGAAGTAGATTTGGCTTTGTTCAAGGAAAACAAGGGATTACGACAGGTTGGGGTGGTGCGACTATCTTACTAGAAAGAGTACCAATTGATAAAGCATATCACCTCCTTATGACAGGGGAAATAACATCTGCCGATGATGGAAAGGCGCTTGGCTTTATTCAACATGTCCTATCAGAAGAAAATGCAATAAAGGATTGTAAAGAATTTATAGCTAATGAATTCTTAATTAGTACTAAGGTAGTAAAAGCATATAAAAAGGTAGTGAATAGAAAATGGTGTGCAACAGGGTTGAAAGAGAGAATGCTTGAAGAAATTAAGGAATGTTCCGCTTTGTGGGTAACGGATGAACATCTTGAAGCCGTTCAAAAAATCATGCGTAAAGAATAATTATTCTCTTACTAGAGTGTGAGTAGTCTATCTTTTCTATTACATGCATAAGTATAAGTAAAAAGTTTAGGAGGGAAAGATATGACTTCAACACGTCAAGATGCATGGACACAAGATGAGGATTTATTCCTTGCTGAAGTGGTTTTGCGCCACATCCGTGAGGGGGGAACACAATTAGGTGCATTTGAAGAGGTAGGTCGTACGTTATCTCGTACTGCAGCTGCCTGTGGCTTTAGATGGAATTCATATGTACGCAAACAATATAAATCCGGAATCGAACTTGCGAAAAAACAGCGAAAAGAATTAAAAAAGCAAAATGATGGAGAACAGCTTCAACAACAAGAAACTGAAACTACCGAAATCACAAATAATCATTCAGCTGAGCTACAGCTTAGGGATATTATCCGCTTTCTTGAAGAATATGAAAAAACGGAAAACGAGCTCCAAAATGTTATTAAAGAAAATAACAGCTTGAACAATCAAATTAGCAAACTCCAGGAACAAGTTAACACGTTAAAGGCAGAAAATAACACATTAGAAAATAATATTCAATTAATTGAGGAAGATTATAAGGCATTGATTGAAATCATGGAACGCGCCCGTAAAATGGTGGTCCTCCAAGAAGATGAAAGAAGTAAAAAGGTTAAATTTCAAATGGACAGGAATGGGAATCTGGAACGCGTTGAAAAATAAAAAAGAAAACAGCTGACATCATGTTCAGCTGTTTTTCTTTTATCCTATACTCCTGAAGAATTTGTTTAGTCGATTTCATGTACTCCTTCAGGGAACCAAAGAAGCGGGTTTTCACCAAGGTCACGCTCCATATTATAAGCCGCGGGCGAAAAGCCCATCTTCTCCCAAAACTCTGAAGATTTGACACGTGGATTTGTTTTAATCGGTAGTTTATAGGTTTTGGCATAATCCACTAATGCTTTTCCGAAGCCTTTGTTTTGATAATTTGGAAGTACCTCAAGCTTCCACAGTTCTAAGTAGTCCTGAGCTGGTTCAAAATATTTGTTGAATTTTTTATCAACACGATAAAGGCTCATTCGCGCCACTAATTTATCACCAAAGAAAATTCCGTAAAAAGGTGAAACGCTATCATTTTCAATTATATTTGATTCAAGGTCTTCAAGCATGGAGAGCTCCTGGAGACCATATTCCCTAAACTCCTTGAATTCTTCAAGAGTTTTATAGTTTACTAATAATTTCTCAACCTTAGCCGTATACATCTGATATCCCCCTTGCGATTCCACAATGAAAAACTGTTTTAATTTATTATTACATTCATTATATAACAAAATAACAAAAAATTCTGTAGAAAATTATAGAAAGCGTTTTCAATTTGGTGCAGGAATATGTAGATGAATGTAGAAATAATATATTGCACCTTTTAACTTTATTCAGCAGAAGCCCTCTATTTTTATAAGTGGGGGAAGAAAGTATACGAGTAAACAATTCAGTGGGTGTTCAAACCCTGCCTGAATAAAGTTAAGCCTCCGGAGGATGCCATGATTTTTCAAAGGAAGTTTTTCGAGCAGTAAGATCAAAGACTAAAAACGCCACATCCTGATGTCTTCGTCTTTATGAATCACTTCCTGTTGGCCTAAAAATCGGGCACAAATACGCCAAGGCGTATTTGAACTATTGGCGAAAGGGGAAAAGAACTTGAAAAAAGTGTTGATTGCAAACAGGGGAGAAATTGCATCCAGGATTATGAAAACATGTCATGAGATGGGGATTGAAACAGTCGCTGTCTATTCTGATGCGGATCACGATTTACCTTTTGTGAAAAATGCAACCGTAGCTTATCGAATTGGTGAGCCACCGGTCATGAAATCTTATCTTCAAATGAACAAAATCATTGAAATTGCTGAGCAAGAGCAGGTAGATGCCATCCATCCTGGGTACGGGTTTTTATCGGAAAATGCATCCTTTGCCAATGCGGCAGCTAAAAAAGGCATTGTTTTCATAGGACCCAAACCGCAGGTTATCTCGTTAATGGGGGATAAGGTGAAAGCGAGACAAACAATGATCGATGCGGGTGTGCCTGTTGTGCCAGGGAGTGATGAAGGGATACAAACAATAGAAGATGCCTTGAAACTTGCTGCAGAATTTGGCTACCCTGTTATGTTAAAGGCAAGTGGCGGCGGTGGCGGAATCGGGATGGTATGCTGCCATTCTGAAGAAGAATTGCAAAAAGCGTTTCAAACAACCAAGGCTAGGGCCAAGTCGTATTTTGGAAATGATGAAATGTTTATTGAAAAATTCATCCCAAACGCTAGACATATTGAGGTGCAAATTTTTGGCGATCATCATGGCAATATTGTTCACCTTTTTGAAAGAGATTGTTCAATTCAACGGCGCAATCAAAAGGTGATTGAGGAAACACCCTCACCATTTCTTTCGGAAGAGATACGTGAAAGAATCTGTCATGCAGCAAAACAGGCTGCTGAATATGTGGGCTATACAAATGCTGGAACAATCGAATTCATTGTTGATGAACAGGAAAATTTCTATTTTTTAGAGATGAATACAAGGCTTCAAGTTGAGCATGCCATTACGGAGATGATTACGAATCTTGATCTTGTAAAATGGCAGCTGCTCGTTGCAAGCGGAGAAAAACTACCATTGTCCCAAAATGAAATAAAGCATGAGGGCCATTCAATTGAATTTCGCGTCTATGCTGAAGATCCGATAAAGTTCTTACCATCTCCAGGTAAAATCGAGGAATTTATGTTACCGCATAACGATAAGGGGGTCCGGGTCGACAGCGGATATAAAGCGGGTAATACAGTTACACCATTTTATGACCCGATGATTGCTAAAATAATTATAAAAGCTAACAATCGTCCCGAAGCCATTCAAATAGCTAAGGATTATTTTAATCAAATCGTGATAAAAGGAGTAAAAACGAATATCCCATTATTCCAAGATATTATGAATGAAGATACCTATCTTAAAGGAGAATATACAACTAACTATTTAAACATTAGGGGGAGTTAAGATGAAGGAAATTACAGCAAGCATGGCAGGGACTGTTTTACAAGTATTGGTTTCAGAGGGTGAAGATATTTCAGAAGGTCAAGTGGTTGTCATTCTGGAATCAATGAAAATGGAAATCCCGATTGAAAGTGGACTGGTTGGCAAGATTATTAACGTAAAAGTAGATATTGGTGATTTTGTTAACGAGGATGATGTATTACTTGTTCTAGAATAAGGAAAGGTGGGTTACAATGCTTAGCACTACTAAGGATTTAGACCAAAAGCTCGTAGAAAAAAGCAAAGAAATCGAAGCAGGGGGTCATGAAAAATATCATCAAAAGCTTAAAGAGCAACATAAATTGTTTGTTCGTGACCGTCTTGCCCTGTTATTTGATAATGGGAATTACCAAGAGGATGGTAAATTTGCGAACAATACAGCGGGGGACCTGCCAGCAGATGGTGTCGTCACCGCGATTGGAGCGATAAACGGACAAAAAGTATGTGTAATGGCGAATGATTCTACTGTAAAGGCTGGATCGTGGGGGGCTCGTACGGTTGAGAAAATTATTCGTATTCAAGAAACTGCTGAAAAGCTATGCATACCACTTTTATATTTAGTAGATTCGGCAGGAGCAAGAATAACCGACCAACTTGAGATGTTCCCAAATCGCCGTGGAGCGGGGAGAATTTTTCATAATCAGGTGAGATTATCAGGCATGATTCCACAGGTCTGTATTTTATTTGGCCCATCAGCAGCAGGTGGAGCATACATACCAGCTTTTTGTGATATTGTCATCATGGTTGATAAGAATGCATCCATGTATTTGGGATCGCCACGGATGGCTGAGAAGGTCATTGGTGAAAAGGTTACATTAGAAGAAATGGGTGGTGCACGAATGCACTGTACCGTAAGTGGCTGTGGTGATGTGCTTGCAGCAAATGAAGAAGAAGCAATTCAAAGTGCACGGGATTACCTGAAATTCTTTCCTGCCAATTATATGAACAAACCGGCGATAAAAGAAGCCGTATTGCCTAAGGAAGGCAAGAGTCTGCAAGAAATCATTCCTGTTAATCAGAATGCACCTTTTAATATGTATGAAGGAATTAATGCCCTCATTGATGAAGGAAGTTTCTATGAGATAAAAAAACTATTTGCCCCTGAAATTATTACTGGGCTTGCGCGTATTGACGGAAGAGCGGTTGGAATTATTGCAAATCAGCCTAAGGTGAAGGGGGGCGTCTTGTTTGTAGATTCAGCAGACAAGGCGGCTAAATTTATTACTTTATGTGATGCGTTCCATATCCCATTAGTATTTTTGGCAGATGTTCCTGGCTTTATGATTGGTACGAAGGTTGAAAGAGCTGGTATTATTAGACACGGAGCAAAGTTAATTGCAGCCATGAGCTCAGCAACTGTACCGAAAATCTCGGTCATTGTTCGAAAAGCATATGGGGCAGGTCTTTATGCAATGGCAGGTCCTGCATTTGAACCGGATTATTGTGTCGCGCTCCCAACTGCTCAGATTGCTGTAATGGGTCCGGAGGCGGCGGTAAATGCAGTGTATTCAAATAAAATCAATGAAATTGAAGATCCGAAAGAACGAATTGCTTTTGTACAGCAAAAACAACAAGAGTATAAAGAGTCAATTGATATTTACAAGCTTGCTTCAGAGTTAATCATTGATGATATCGTCCCGGCGTCTGAATTAAGAGATGTTCTCATCAACCGATTGACCGTTTATGAAACAAAAAAACTTGGGCTCGGACAAAAGAAACATCCTGTCTACCCGGTATAGATATAGTTTAGCTTGACCCCAAAGGATTGACCTTTGGGGTCTAGGTGTGTAAATTGGATTTAAATCCTTTTCATCATTCATTTACTAGTCATATTGTCGGACTTTTTGGTAAAATAAAGGTAGGACAAACTATGGAGTTGTGAGTATGAAAATTGGAATAATAGGTGGTGGTTCCATCGGGTTGCTTTTTGCTGGCTACCTAGCAGAACGACATGATGTAACCGTCTATACACGAACCGAATACCAGGCAAACGAAATAAACCAAAAAGGTGTAACAATTAATAAACAAAATACGTCAAAAACATATAGAGTACAAGCTGTAAAAGCTTCCGCATCCGTAATAGAAGAAGACTTTGTCTTCTTTGCTGTAAAACAATACATATTAAAAGATGTTTTATCAGAAACCAGGGACCTAGAGAAAGTCCAAACGGTCTGCTTCCTACAAAATGGAATGAGCCATATCAACATCATTGAAAATCTAAAAAATCCAACAATCCTTGTAGGTGTTGTTGAACATGGCGCATTAAAAGTCAATGAAACCACCGTCATCCATACGGGGGTCGGCCGGACGAAAATAGGAGTATTTAAAGGAACAAATGAGGAAATTGAAGTTGCATCCACTGATTTTTCAATCGATTCCTATGAAAATTGGTACGAAATATTAACGTCGAAGCTAATCGCTAATGCCGTCATCAACCCTTTAACTGCCCTTTATAGAGTTAAGAATGGGGAACTGCTCAACAATCATTATTTTCACAACCAAATGAAAGCCTTATTTCAAGAAATCACCTCTGTCATACCTTCTAATAAAGAAAAAATGTGGGAACTTGTCACAGCAATTTGTAAAAATACAGCCCAAAATAAATCATCGATGCTACGTGACATTGAAGAAGGAAGAAAAACAGAAATTGATGCCATTCTAGGATATGTATTAACGCAGAGCATGAAGATGAACGTGGAAGTAGTCATTACACAATTTCTATATGATTCTATAAAAGGGATAGAAAAAAAGGGGGATAAGGAATGATCGACTTTTTTGCTGGTATAGCTGCGACATTTGTAACAATTCCATTACTAGGATTTATACTAGTCTACTTGATTAGTAGATTTATAATGAAAAACAACCGAAAATCTTTTTTTCTTTCGGTTGATGTAACGACCGTATTTTTTCTCATAGCAGTGCATTACTTATTACTTCTGATTATCGGAAAAAGCATGCTTTGGCTAATCATCCTGATTCTCATTGTGACCATTTTATTTATAAGCTATATAACCTGGAGGAAAAGCCATGAAATTGAAACTGTGAAGGTGTTAAGAAAGTCTTGGCGTTTCGTTTTCCTTGCTTCCACGGTTGTTTATTTTCTATTATTACTCATCGGGCTCGTTCAACGAATTTTTATAACTACAATAAAGTGAAATTTCATTCAGTGGGTGTCTTACTGCCAGTTGATGAGGGATAAATTAAATGACAGTGAGCAGTAATTTTTGGTTTCTTAAAAAACCGTGCTATACTCGACTAAGATATAAACTGGATATGAAAGGAAGAACAAGAATTTATGGAGGTTTTGGATCTCTCTTTGCCATCTTCAAATCGATTAGTGAACGATTATCTTTCAAATAAAATGGATATAGAGAAATTTTTCGATTATGATATACAATCACCTCTTGTCTATGAGGTAAGAAAAAAAGATCTAGAAAAAAGACATTTTGAACGTGAAAAACTTGTAGAACATTTGCTTTCTTTTAATAAAAGATTTAATTATCATCTACATACGATTGAGAATATTAACAAGCTAATAGATCCGAGAAGTGTTGTGGTAATTGGTGGACAACAAGCAGGTGTATTGACTGGACCGCTTTATACCATACATAAAATCGTTTCTATTATTAAGCTTGCAAAAGAACAAGAGGAAAAATTAAATGTACCCGTAATACCGGTATTTTGGATTGCTGGGGAGGACCATGATTTTGCTGAAATCAATCATCTCTATGTGAATCTTCAAACTGGCATCCGAAAAAGGGCTGTGCCACAATATCACAACCGTAAAACAATGGTATCATCAATTGAAATTGAACAGGATGGCTTCATGGAATGGATTGAAGATGTGTTTGAGACATATGGTGAAACCAATTATACGAATGGACTTCTCGAACTTCTGAAAGGATATGTGGATAAATCAAAAACATATGTTGATTTCTTTATACAGATTATCAATGAACTTTTTGGAGAATCCGGTCTTGTTCTTGTTGATTCTGGTTCTAAAGAAATTAGAACACTTCAATCACTTTATTTTAAAAAAATGATTGAAAAAAATAGAGAGATTCATGATTCATTGTTATTTCAGCAAGAAGTATTGTCAACCTACCAATATCCTAAAACAATCGATATGAATGAATCCTGTGCTAACCTTTTTTATACGGAAAATGATGAACGTATTTTACTTGAGTACAATGTCCAACATGATATTTTTAGCGGAAAAAATAATGAATGCATTCTTTGTAGTGACGAATTGCTTGAAGTAGCAAAAGAAAAACCGGAGCTATTAAGTAATAATGTAGTAACTCGACCCGTTATGCAGGAGTTCTTATTTCCGACACTTGCTTTCATTTCGGGACCGGGTGAGGTTTCATATTGGGCAGAACTCAAAAAAGTATTTTCGGTTATGGAAATTAAGATGCCGCCAGTCGTACCACGATTAATGATGACAATTGTGGAAAGAGCGATTGAGTCTACTATAGATGAAATCGGCTTAACGGTTCAATCTGTTTTAACTGGGGAACTAGTAAAAGCGAAAGAATCATGGCTGGAAAAACAAACGGCGGATGTAGACGGGATTATCTCGGAAGCAAAGAAAGAAGTGGAGCAAATTCATAAAAAGGTCCGGAACGTGGGTATTGAAGTAGATCCAGGTCTTGCGGAACTCTTATTAAAGAATGCTCAAAATATTCAATCCCAGTTTGATTTTTTAAAGAATACATTCAGCAGAAGTATCCTTAAGCGTAATGAAATTGAATTGAACCGTTTTAACCGAATTGAAAAATCACTTCTACCACTTCGCTCCCCGCAGGAGAGATTATGGAATGTTTTTTACTATTTAAATAAATATGGAGACGATTTTATCAAAGATTTATTAGCTCTTCCGTTCGAATTTAACGGAAAGCATAAGGTCATAAAGATGTAGATCGTATTAAAAATCCTCGGAATTTCCGAGGATTTTTTTTGTTCAGCAGAAGTTGGAAACCTCTACTGAACAAAAAAGCCTCCGGCGGATGCCACGATTTTTCAAAGGAAATTTTTCGAGCAGTAAGGATCAAAGACTAAGAACGCCACATCCTGATGTCTTCGTCTTTATGACCCACTTCCTGTAGGCCTAAAAATCGGGCAGCAAATACGCCAAGGCGCATTTGAGAATATTTTGGTAAAAATTTATAAAAACTGGTGGTGGAAAGTGGGGGATTGTGGTAATATAAATACAGAAAGTGGGGACAATAGATATGTTCATGGGAGAATACCATCATACTGTTGATACGAAAGGCCGAATGATTATACCTGCTAAGTTTCGAGATAACCTTGGTGAAACATTTGTTTTAACAAGAGGTCTTGATCAGTGCTTATTTGGTTACCCACAATCTGAATGGAAAATACTTGAAGAGAAATTAAAAACACTCCCACTAACTAAAAAAGACGCTCGCGCTTTCACGCGATTTTTCTTTTCAGGAGCCATTGAATGTGAACTTGATAAACAAGGAAGAGTGAATATTGCATCACCACTTATTTCATATGCAGGGCTTGAAAAGGAATGTGTAGTGCTTGGCGTATCAAACCGCATAGAAATTTGGAGTAAGGATAAGTGGGAAGAATACTTCGCTGCTTCTGAGGAATCTTTTTCCGATATTGCTGAAAATATGATCGGTTTTGATATATAATTATCTTTTGTGTAAAGATAATAAGAGTACAACAAAGATGATTATAAGAGGTGTTAGCATGTTCGAACACAAAACCGTTCTATTAGAAGAGGCTGTAGAAGGATTGAAGATAGATCCAGATGGCATTTATGTAGACTGCACACTTGGTGGAGCAGGACATAGTACATACATAGCTTCAAAGCTTTCAAACAAAGGCAAGCTATATGCATTTGACCAAGATGATATCGCAATCGAAAATGCAAAGGACAAGCTTGCTAAATATGGTGATATTGTTACAATCATCAAAAGTAATTTTGCAAACATAACTGAAAAATTACATGACCAAGGTGTAACAGCTGTCGATGGCATATTGTTTGATTTAGGTGTTTCATCTCCACAATTGGACACTCCAGAAAGAGGCTTTAGCTATCACCACGATGCCCCACTTGATATGCGAATGGACAGGGGTGCATCATTATCCGCTTATGACATTGTAAATCATTGGTCATATGAGCAAATGGTTAGAATCTTTTTTCAATACGGTGAAGAAAAATTTTCAAAACAAATTGCTAGAAAAATAGAAGCTGCCAGGGAGAAGAAACCAATTGAATCAACTGGAGAATTGGTGGAATTAATTAAAGAGGGAATTCCTGCAGCAGCAAGAAGGACTGGCGGACATCCGGCAAAGAGAATCTTTCAAGCCATCCGCATAGCAGTAAACGATGAACTAAAGGTATTTGAAGATGCGATTCAACAGTCAATCGAGCTCCTTGCAACAGGAGGAAGAGTGAGTGTCATAACCTTTCACTCGCTTGAGGACAGAATTTGTAAAGTTGTCTTTAAAAAGGCAAGTGAAGGTCCCCCCTTACCACCGGGGATTCCAATCATTCCAGATGAATATAAACCAATATTAAAACTTATTACAAGAAAACCGATATTACCTACAGAGGAAGAATTAGAGGCGAACAATAGAGCCCGGTCTGCAAAGTTAAGGATCGCGGAAAAACTTTAACCCTAAAAATAAGATAGGTACTTAAGGAGGGATATGATGGGTAATTTAGCATACAAAGTAAGACAGACTGAACAACAACAACCATATCAAACACCAAAGACACAACCAATTAGAAAGAAGTTTCGATTTACGTTAGGGGAAAAGGTATTAGGGATTGTATTCTCCGCAGCTGTTATATTCTGCGCAATTCATATCATATCTAACCAAGTATCGATCTATCATACAAACATCGAAATTCAACAAATCGAAGCAACAATCAATCAACAATCGAAAACGAATAGTGACCTTTATGTACAAGTTCAGGAATTAAGTGAATATGAACGCTTGATGGATAAAGCTAGAGAGCTTGGTCGGAGCTTAAACGAAAATAATGTTAAGGTTGTTCAAGGTAATTAATTATGAAAATGAAGGTTAAAAATAACAATATAAATAGAGGAGCAGCATTTATTAGTATAATATTTGCTTTGCTCTTTTTTACATTGGTGGCAAGATTTGTGTATATCCAAGGTACAGGTACAGTTGATGGTGTTGTATTAGCAGCTTTAGCAGAAGAAAAATATACGAAACAAAGAGGAATTGAGGCACATCGAGGAACCATTTATGACCGCAATGGAAACCCAATTGCAGAGGACACTTCTACCTACACGGTTGTCGCAATCCTTGATAAGGATTTGACTGTAGATGAAGATAATCCACAACATGTCGTTGATCCAGAGGAAACGGCTCGCAAGCTTTCACCCCTATTAAAGATGGACGAAAATGAGATGTATGAAATTTTAACGCGGGATAAAAAACAAGTTGAATTCGGGACTTATGGCCGAGACATTAGTACATCTCTCAAACAGGAAATTGAAAGCTTAGAATTGCCAGGTGTTGCGTTTAGGAGAGAGCTAAAACGTTACTATCCAAACGGGACTTTTGCATCACATGTAGTGGGGTATGCTCAAAAGGTGACTGACAAGGAAACGAAAGAGACGGGAACGGTCGGGAAGATGGGAATTGAGCAAAGTCTCGATAAATACCTTCGAGAAGAAGATGGTTACATGAAATTTCAGAGTGATCGGAAAGGCTATAAGTTACCAGATGCAAAGGAACAGATTGTCGCACCTGATAATGGAAGCAATGTCTATCTAACCATTGACCAAACGATTCAAACGTTTTTAGAGGATGCTATGAACACGACGATTAAGGAATATGAACCTGAAAAAATCATTGGTGTTGTGGCAAACCCAAAAACAGGTGAAATCTTAGCGATGTCGACAAGACCTAGTTTCGACCCGAATGTTCGAAACATCGAAAATTACTTGAATGATGTCATTGCCTATCCGTTTGAACCAGGTTCAACGATGAAAATCTTCACATTGGCCGCAGCGATTGAAGAGGGAGTCTATAATGGGAATGCGTCCTTTGCTTCGGGAAGATACACTGCTGGAGGAGAAACAATTCGTGACCACAATAGGTCCGGATGGGGGACGATTACCTATGATGAGGGTGTTCTTAAATCTTCAAACGTTGCGTTTGCAAAGCTAGCAAATGAACAGTTAGGAACGGATAAATTATTGGAGTATTTAGGACGTTTTGGACTCGATCGACCAACTGGCATCGATTTGGAAGGCGAAGTCCAAAATACCATCAATTTTAAATGGGAGATTGATAGAGTTTCAACGGCATTCGGTCAAGCATCCTCTGTTACCCCGATTCAGCAGATCCAAGCAGCAACGGCGATTGCTAATGGCGGTAAGATGATGAAACCATATGTTGTTGATAAAATTGTTGACCCTGATACTGATAAAACTGTTGTGGATCACAAGCCTCAAGTTGCAGGACAACCTGTTTCAGCAGAAACCGCTAATAAAGTTTTAAATTTATTACGCCAAGTTGTAACAGATGGTACAGGGAAAGCTTATGATCTTGAAGGCTATCAAGTGGCAGGAAAAACAGGTACTGCTCAAATACCGAGTCCTGAAGGTGGGTATTTATCGGGAAGAGGTAATTTTTTATACTCATTCCTAGGTATGGCACCATTGGATGACCCAAAATTAATTGTGTATGTTGCTGTAGAGAAGCCTAAGCTGAAAGATACAGACATCGGTCATGAACCTGTTGTAATGGTCTTTAATCATGTCATGAAAAATAGCTTACAATATTTAAATATTCAACCGATTGAACAAAACTCTGAAGAGAATGTCGATGTTGATAAAGAAATTGAAGTTGATTCCTTTGAAGGCAGCCCAATTGAAGAGGCTAAAGCTTCGCTTGAAAAGCTCAATCTTAAGGCAACTTTAATTGGAAATGGAGAGAATATTATCGCCCAAAGCCCAAGCCAAGGTGAAAAAATTCTGCCTAATGGACAGGTGTTGCTTCTTACAGATCAGGAACCGACACTTCCAGATTTAACAGGTTGGTCAATAAGGGATGTCATGAGGGTGGCTGATTTAACAAATATTCAAGTTTCCTATAGTGGTACTGGATATGTCGTACAACAAAGCTTAGCGCCGGGTTCTATCATAAAGAATGGTGATAAACTTTCCGTCAATTTAGCACCACCGTACACACCAAAAGAAGAAACAGATGATGAAGAGAATAGTGAGAATGAACAATAAAGGAACTGATTTCAGTTCCTTTTTCTATGCCTCAAGAAATCCGATATTCTCACACACGTTCTATTCGTACGTGTACAAGCATATATTTAGACGAGCCTTGGATTTGCAAGTTTAATAGGAGGTACATCTATATGCGTGTTTCGAATGTGACAGTACGTAAAAGATTATCATTAGTACTATTTATAGGGATTTTATTATTTTTAATTATCGACGTTCGCTTAGGATATGTTCAATTTTTTGTTGGGAATAAGCTAACCGCACTCGCGAAGGATTCATGGAGCCGGGATATACCGTTTGAGCCTGAGCGGGGAAAAATACTAGACCGAAATGACGTCGTTCTTGCAACGAACCAGAGTGCTCCAACTGTTCTAGTTGTTCCTCGGCAAATTGAAAATCCTGCTGAAGCGGCAGAAAAGCTTGCTGCGGTTTTAAATATGTCTAAAGAAAAAGCGTATAAAAAAATAACCCAAAATGAATCAAAAGTTTATATCAACCCTGAGGGCAGAAAGATTTCTCATGAAAAAGCCAATGAAGTCCGCGCACTTGGGATAAAGGGTGTTTATATAGCGGAGGATTCGAAACGTCATTATCCATTTGGCAGCTATCTATCTCATGTATTAGGTTTTGCTGGAATTGATAATCAAGGATTGACAGGACTTGAGAAAAGCTATGATGAAGAATTAAAGGGTGAAAAAGGAAGTGTGCAATTCTATTCCGATGCAAAAGGAAGAAGAATGCCAGATATTGCAGATGATTATACACCACCAGAGGATGGTCTGGACTTAAGGTTAACGATTGATACGAGAATTCAATCCCTTATTGAACGTGAACTCGATAATACCGAAGCACAATATAATCCTGATGGAATCATTGCGATTGCGATGAATCCTAATAATGGTGAAATTTTAGGGATGTCATCAAGGCCAGACTTTGATCCAGCAAATTTTCGGAATGTTCCACAAGAGGTATACAACCGTAATCTCCCAGTTTGGAGTACGTATGAACCTGGTTCCACCTTTAAGATTATCACTCTAGCTGCTTCATTAGAAGAAGGGAAAGTCAATTTAGATAATGATTATTTTAATGACCCTGGATTCGTTAAGGTAGGGGGAGCGACCCTTAAATGCTGGAAGCGGGGAGGACATGGCCATCAAACATTCCTAGAAGTTGTTCAAAACTCCTGTAACCCAGGTTTTGTAGAGTTAGGAACAAGATTAGGGAAGGACACATTATTTACCTATGTTCGCAATTTTGGATTTGGCCAAAAAACAGGCATTGACCTTCAGGGAGAAGGAACTGGTATTCTTTTTAAACCAGAGAACGTAGGACCCGTAGAGCTAGCCACAACTGCATTTGGTCAAGGGGTTGCAGTAACACCAATTCAACAGGTTACAGCTGTTGCGGCTGCCGTAAATGGTGGAACCTTGTATAAGCCATATGTTGCAAAGGAATGGGTGGACCCTATTACCGGGGAAGTGGTAAAGAGCAACACACCTGAAGTAAAACGTAAGGTCATCTCTGAAGAAACGTCTAAAAAAGTTAGATATGCACTTGAAAATGTTGTAGCGAGAGGTTCAGGTGGTGGAGCCTATGTGGATGGTTATCGTGTAGGTGGTAAAACAGGTACGGCTCAAAAATCAAAAAAAGGTGGTGGCTATCTCCAAAATAACCATATCGTATCCTTTATAGGTTTTGCACCCGCGGATGATCCACAAATAGTCGTCTACGTTGCGGTCGATAATCCGAAGGGCACGGTCCAATTCGGTGGAGTCGTTGCAGCACCTATAGTTGGAAATATCATGCGTGAAAGCCTGCCGCTGCTTGGAATTGAAAAGCGTGACAACCAAATCGAAAAAGAAATGAGATTATGGACGGACAAAAAATATCTTGAAGTACCGAATGTAATTGGCTTAACGAAACAAGAATTACAGCAACAATTAATGAATATAAAATTGGATATTAGTGGAGAAGGAAATGTTGTTGTTGACCAGGCACCGAATGCAGGAGAACGGGTTCAAGAAGGTACGACATTACGGATCCATCTAGGGGAAGCTGCAGATAAAAGTGAATCAAAAGATAAGAACTAAGTAGCTCTAGAGGATTCCTCCTTTAGGCTTCTTTTTTCTATAAAAAGGAATACCTTTAATATAGAGGAATAAAATTTTTGGTAAGGTGTCCTTTTTAAAAGGAAAATAGGGTACTAGACAACACTTGTGGATTATGTTACTCTGATGCAATTCCTAAAGATATATTCGAGAGGGAATGGTAAAATTCATGATAAGATTACAGGACTTATTAGCGAACCTGCATGATTTTACGGAAAAAGGTAATGCCAATCCTTTTATCACATCTCTTGAAATGGACTCGAGGGAGGTCGAAAAGGGGAGTTTATTCTTTTGTGTAGAAGGTAGTTCATTTGATGGTCATTTATTCGCAGCAAAAGCTGAAGCGAAGGGTGCAGTTGCGATTATCGCGGAAAAACAGGTACAGGTGTCCATTCCGGTCATAATGGTAAAGGATACAAGAAGAGCAATGGCGATAATAGCAGATGCTTTTTATCGGCACCCGACACACACGCTTCAATTAATAGGGGTAACTGGGACGAATGGGAAAACATCAATAAGTCATATCATTGAAGAAATTTTTAAAGAAGCCGGTGAAAAAACGGGCCTTGTTGGAACAATGTATACTAAAATCGGAGAGCAAACATTTGAAATGAAGAATACAACTCCGGAATCAGTGATGCTCCAAAAGTATTTTCATCAAATGGTATTAAAAAAAGTAACCAGGGCTGTAATGGAGGTTTCTTCCCATGCTCTTGATATGGGCAGGGTACATGGATGTGATTTTAATATTGCAGTGTTTTCAAATTTGACACAGGATCATTTGGATTACCATCGGACAATTGATGAGTATCGCAGAGTGAAAGGTTTGTTGTTTGCTAGTTTAGGAAATCGATTTGATAAAGATCATCCGAAATACGCGGTTTTAAATAATGATGATCCTGCTTCAGAGCAATACGCAAGATCAACTTCAGCAACAATCGTTACATATGGAATACAACATGCGGCAGACATCGTGGCTTCTAACATTCGTATGACCGCCTCTGGGACGCAATTTTATTTACAAACCCCGTTTGGTTCTTACGAGGTGAAAATGAATTTAATTGGATTGTTTAGTGTTTATAATGTATTAGCTGCTATTGCTACCTGTATCGTTTCCGGGATCTCGATTTCAACGATTATTAAAGCTGTCGAAAAGGTCAAGGGTATACCTGGACGTTTTGAAATAGTGAACCAAGGGCAAAATTTTACTGTGATTGTCGACTATGCACACACTCCTGATAGCTTAGAAAATGTCTTAAAAACGGTTAGACAATTTGCAAAAGGGAAAATCAACGTAATTATTGGATGTGGCGGAGACCGAGATCGGTCGAAGCGTCCACTCATGGCGAAAATCGCAACAAAATTCGCGGATGTCCCCATTTTTACATCAGATAATCCTCGCTCTGAAGATCCTCTTGAAATTTTAAAGGAGATGGAAGCGGGGGTTGTAGGTGAATCTTATATCACCATCCCTGATCGTGAAAAAGCAATTTTTTATGCTATTTCAAATGCGTCTGAGAATGATATAATAATCATTGCTGGAAAAGGACATGAAACCTATCAAATCATTGGGAATAAAACTCATTCATTTGATGACCGCCTTGTTGCAGCTCGTGCAATTAAGGAGTTGAATTAATTGTTATCCAATCAAGATATGTGGACCCTTTTTGAAGAGGCGTATGGGATTAAAACACAAAATTTTAATCTTGAGGAAGTGATAACCGACTCGAGCGTCTTATCGAAAAAAGGACTTTATATTTCAATTGAACAAGAAAAAAGGGATGAATTTTTAAGGCAGGCACTTTATAATGGTGCTGTTGCAGCAGTTTGGCCAAAGGATGAAAAAATACCGCTATTTCTTCCCAATCATTTCCCTGTATTCGTAGTCACAGATCCATTACCAGCACTCAAACAAATCATAGAATTTTATCTAAAAAAAATCGAAGAAAATGGGTATGATACAATGACAAAATTTAAACTATTTACAAATGAAACTAAAACCTATGAGCAAGACAAAAAAACGGTAAATGAAATTAAGATGCTAGCAAAAAAAATATCAATGATTGAAAAAGGGAGGGGATAAAAATGATTGAAGAAGTAGTCATATATTCAATCGCTATAGGATTTATCATAAGTGTCATTCTCTCCCCCATTTTTATCCCTTTCTTACGTAGATTAAAATTTGGACAAAGTATCCGTGAGGAAGGTCCTAAATCCCATCAAAAAAAATCGGGAACACCAACGATGGGTGGAATCATTATTTTGGTTTCGATTTTACTTACGACGATTTTAGTGTCGACTCGATTAGGAGAGCTGTCGGTTACGACATATTTACTTTTATTTGTAACATTGGGATACGGGGTATTAGGATTTTTGGATGACTTTATTAAAGTAGTATTAAAAAGGAATCTCGGTTTGACCTCCTTACAAAAGTTGCTCGGTCAAATCGCTATTGCTATCATTTTTTATTTTATTTTTAAACAAAATAATTTCTCAACGGCAGTTTCAATACCAGGTACAGATTTTGTGTTTGATTTAAAAATTCTGTATGTACTCCTTTTAATCTTTTGGTTAGTTGGTTTCTCCAATGCTGTCAATTTAACGGATGGTTTAGATGGATTGGTGTCAGGGACGGCAGCAATTGCATTTGGTGCGTTTGCGGTATTAGCTTGGAACCAAGCGCAATATGATGTTGCTATCTTCTGTGTAGCTGTGGTCGGAGCGGTTCTTGGATTCCTAGTGTTTAATGCAAATCCGGCAAAGGTATTCATGGGTGATACAGGGTCACTAGCACTTGGTGGAGCGATTGCAGCGGTTGCCATTATGCTAAAGCTAGAAATCTTACTTATATTAATCGGTGGCGTTTTTGTAATTGAGACATTGTCTGTTATTATTCAAGTTATCTCATTTAAAACAACCGGTAGACGTGTGTTTAGAATGAGTCCTTTACATCACCATTACGAATTAGTGGGATGGTCTGAATGGCGGGTTGTTGTGACATTTTGGACAGTAGGTTTATTATGTGCGATTCTTGGAATCTATATTGAGGTGTGGATTTAATTGAAAAATACAAAGAAGTTTACTAACAAACATATTTTAATACTTGGACTTGCCAAAAGTGGCTTCGCTGCTGCTAAAGTTCTGCATAATCTTGGCGCACGCCTAACGGTTAATGACCAGAAGCCATTTCAAGAAAACGAGGCTGCTCAGGAACTTGACAATATAGGAATAAAGGTAGTATGTGGAGGTCATCCAATTGAAATCTTGGATGATCATTTTGACTTTATTGTTAAAAATCCGGGAATCCCTTATAGCAACCCACTTCTTGTAAAGGCGACAGAAAAAGGAATTCCCATTATTACAGAAGTGGAACTAGCGTACCATATTACCCCTGCGGAATTTATTGGTATTACGGGTTCAAATGGAAAGACAACAACGACGACCTTGATTTTTGAAATGCTTCACAAGGGTGAGAAATCCCCTTTGATTGCAGGAAACATTGGAACAGTTGCGTGTGAGGTTGCACAAGAATCGAAGCAGGAAAACATCATCGTTACTGAACTTTCCTCCTTTCAATTAATGGGAGTTGAAGATTTCGCACCAAAAATAGCCGTTTTATTAAATATTTTTGATGCCCATCTCGATTATCATGGAACGAAAGAAGAATATGTGAAAGCAAAGGCAAGAATCTTTGAAAATCAAACGGAAGCCGATTACAGCGTCATTAATGTCGATGACAAGGATGTTGTTAGAGCAGCAGAGGGTACTCAAGGAAAGAAAATTCCATTTTCAACGATGAAAGTATTAGAAACGGGTGCCTATATTAAGGACCAAGCAATCTATTTTAACCAAGAAAAAATCATCGAAATTAAGGATATTGTTTTACCTGGGGTCCATAATCTTGAAAATATTTTGGCTGCTGTTGCGGTTGCAAAGCTCGTTAATACGCCTAATAGTGCCATTGCCGAGGTATTAACAACCTTCACGGGGGTAAAACATCGCCTTCAATTTGTCACTTCGATTCAGAATCGTAAATTTTATAATGATTCAAAAGCAACAAATATCCTTGCAACGAAAAAGGCGATTTCTGCTTTTGAACAACCGGTTATTTTATTAGCGGGAGGGCTTGATCGAGGAAATGAATTTGACGATCTTGTCCCTGAATTAACTAGTGTTAAAGCAATGGTTCTGTTTGGTCAAACAGCGAAAAAGCTTGAACGAGCAGGGAAAATAGCTGGAATAGAAATGTTAAAAACTGTCGATAATGTTGAAGCAGCGGTAAATACGGCTTATGCCCTTTCAAATGAGGATGATATTATTTTATTATCACCTGCATGTGCAAGCTGGGATCAACATAAAACATTTGAAGAAAGAGGAGACATTTTTATAAACGCCGTGCATAAGCTTAAGTAAGGGCTTGGACAATCTAGAGCAAAGCTTGTGGTGGGAAAATCCACTTACTGATTGTCATCATAAGCTCTGAATCTAGAATGTAGAGGTGTTTTGATTGTGAGCCAAAAAACGACTCCGGATATCATATTAATTATTACAACACTTACACTTTTAGCAGTCGGATTGATTATGGTGTACAGCGCCAGTGCGATATGGGCTACATATAAATTTGATGATTCGTTTTTCTTTGCTAAAAGACAGCTTCTATTTGCTAGTGTTGGAGTCATTGCAATGTTTTTTATAATGAATGTGGACTATTGGACATGGAGAACTTGGGCAAAAGTCCTCATCATTATTTGTTTTGTTTTATTGGTTGCAGTATTGATCCCTGGAATTGGGATGGAGCGTAACGGTTCACAAAGTTGGATTGGTGTTGGAGCGTTTTCTATCCAACCATCAGAATTTATGAAGTTAGCGATGATTGCCTTTTTAGCAAAATTCTTATCTGAAAATCAGAAGAAAATTACATCCTTTAAAAAAGGTTTAATGCCATCCCTGTCTATTGTTTTTCTAGCATTCGGTATGATTATGTTACAGCCGGATTTAGGAACAGGAACAGTTATGATAGGTACTTGTATCGTAATGATTTATGTGGCGGGAGCAAGAATCTCCCACTTTGTTGGATTGGGATTAATCGGTGTGGCCGGGTTTGTTGCCTTAATTTTATCAGCTCCATATCGAATTAAACGAATTACCTCCTTTTTAGATCCATGGGAAGATCCGTTGGGAACTGGGTTTCAAATCATTCAATCCCTTTACGCAATTGGTCCGGGCGGTTTATTCGGTTTAGGTTTAGGACAAAGTAGACAGAAGTTTTTCTATTTACCAGAACCGCAGACAGATTTTATCTTTGCTATCCTTGCGGAAGAATTAGGCTTTATCGGAGGTTCATTTGTCATCATTTTATTTAGTATTTTACTATGGAGAGGCGTACGTATTGCTCTAGGTGCTCCTGATTTATATGGAAGTTTTCTGGGGATTGGAATTATTGGAATGATTGCGATTCAAGTGATTATCAATATCGGAGTGGTTACAGGTCTAATGCCTGTAACGGGAATTACTCTTCCATTTTTAAGTTACGGAGGCTCATCCCTAACCTTAATGCTTATGGCAGTGGGAGTCCTTTTAAATATTAGCAGGTATTCAAGGTATTAACCCCAAATGATATGAATATATGTTATACTATGTTATGGTTTTAACCCTGTTTACTTGAACAGGGTTAAACTTCTTTTAATGATAAAACTTCCAAACGGGAGGAGTTTCCTTGAAAATAATTGTTAGTGGTGGAGGTACAGGGGGGCATATTTATCCTGCGCTTGCCTTAATCAAAGAAATCAAAAAGCTAAACCCTACAGCTGAATTTCTTTATATCGGCACTGAAAAAGGGTTAGAAAGTAGTATTGTGACACGCGAAGGTATTCCTTTTAAAACGATACATATCACAGGGTTTAAAAGAAAGCTTTCCTTTGAAAACATTAAAACCATTACGCGTTTTCTAAAGGGAGTTAGTGATAGCAAGAAATTAATTAAAGATTTTAAACCAGATGTGGTTATTGGTACAGGCGGTTATGTCTGTGGACCAGTTGTCTACGCAGCATCAAAATTACATATTCCTACAATAATTCATGAACAAAATAGCATTCCAGGACTCACTAATAAATTTTTAAGCCGCTATGTCGATAAAGTGGCAATTTGTTTTGAAGAAGCAGGGCAGTATTTTCCTAAGGAAAAAGTCATTCTTACAGGAAATCCACGGGCTTCTGAAGTCATAGGCAAAGATGGCCGAGCGGGTAGAGAATCTGTTGGACTTAACAGCTCCCAAAAATCCGTTTTATTAGTGGGGGGAAGTAGAGGCGCGAAACCTTTAAATGATGCTTTTTTAAATGCCTTATCTGAAGTGAAGGTAAAGGATTATCAATTCTTATATGTAACAGGTGAGGTTCATTATGAAAATGTACTTAACCAGGTAAAAGCGGTTGGAAATCCTGATAATGTCATTATCAAGCCGTTTATTCACAATATGCCAGAGGTGTTAGCTGGCGTAGATCTCGTAGTTGCTCGTGCAGGTGCGACGACATTAGCTGAGTTGACTGCCCTTGGTCTGCCAAGCATTTTGGTGCCAAGCCCATATGTAACAAATAATCACCAAGAAAAAAATGCAAGGTCCTTAAGTGAGAAAGGGGCTGCGATTTTACGCCTTGAGAAGGAGTTAACTGGCACTCAGCTAATAAATGACATTGACTCCATCCTTTTAAATCAATTAAAACTTGAGGAAATGAAAAAAGCATCCTCACAAATAGGTATACCAGATGCAGCAAAACGGCTATACAATGTAATGAAAAATCTAATTTAGTGTCTAGCTTCATGCGCCATCGGCTCGAGGTCATAAGTCAATCACTTCTGAAGGCAAAAACGCCTTCTATCAGTGCACGTCTTATGCTTGTCGCCGATAAGCAGGCGCCTTGCGCTTTTCTATTTTAGACAAATGTACCATGAAGCTCACGTGGAGCATAAACTATATTATGTTTGTTCCCAGTGAAAATGCTGATAAAGGAGGTTAATATGGACAAAATTGTAAAAGAACTTCAAGAGGAAAATGTTGGCAAGGTTTTAGTGAATGAGCCTTTATCAAAGCATACAACGATTAAGATTGGTGGACCGGCCGATTTATTCATCGAACCAAATAGTATTGAATCATTAAAAAAGACGCTTGAGATAATTAAAAGGCATGGAATCAAATGGCGAGCAATCGGAAGAGGGTCAAATCTCCTTGTTTCTGATAAAGGGATTGAAGGAGCTGTCATTAAGCTAGGTAATGGCCTTAACCAAATGGAACTTGATGGAACCACGTTAACAGTTGGTGCAGGATTTTCAATTGTAAGTCTTGCCGTACAAATTGCAAGAAAAGGATTATCAGGACTTGAATTTTCAAGTGGGATTCCCGGTTCCGTTGGTGGGGCTGTCTATATGAATGCAGGGGCACACGGGTCTGATATATCTAAAGTATTAACAAAAGCACATATTTTATTTGATGACGGTAGCTTTGAATGGATATCAAATGAGGAAATGGATTATTCATACCGCACCTCAATCCTTCAAAAAAAGCGACCGGGGATTGTAGTGGAAGCGACATTTCAATTATCTGAAGGAGATAAAGCAGATATTTCGGCAGTTATGAAGAAAAATAAAGACTATCGAAGAGATACTCAGCCATGGGACCTTCCATGTGCCGGAAGTATTTTCCGTAATCCACTTCCAAATTATGCGGGACAATTAGTTGAAAAATCAGGCTTAAAAGGGTATGTCCTTGGCGGAGCAAAAATTTCTGAAATGCATGGGAATTTTATTGTCAATGCCGGAAATGCAACAGCCCAGGACGTGCTGGATCTAATTGAATTTGTAAAAGAGAAAATCTACACTTTACATGGTGTGCGAATGGAAACGGAAGTTGAAATAATTGGTCGAATGTAGTCAGTTTCAACACCCATTTCTTAGGAAAATATGATATAATACAATAACATGTATGTGTTACTGTATTGATTAATTAAAACGGCATGTATACATGCCGTTTATTCTTTCGTTTTAAGTACTTTATGACCGAGATAATTCTTAACTGAAAACTGATTAAAACATACATAATTTTGTATTTCTAGGATTTTCCTAGAGCGGGGTGAATGTATTTGGCAAAACAAAAGGTTGTTACAATAGAAGACCGAATTCCAAAGCTGAAGCAACGGAGAAAACAAAAGGCAAATCGAAGGTTGATTATGTATATTATGTTTTTCTTTTTTTTGCTTGCTGGAATTCTTTATTTTCAATCTCCTTTTAGTAAAATTGGCGATATCACCATTACAGGCAACCAAAATATCTCATCTGATCAAATTGTAAGTTTAAGTAAACTAAAAGTTGGGACAAGCTTTTGGAAGGTCGATAAGGATATAGTAATCCAAAATATTAATAAACACCCTGAAATTAAGGAAGTTACGGTTGAAAAAAGACTTCCAAATCATATTATGCTAAATGTTAGTGAATTGAATCGGGTAGGATACATAAGTGGACCTAATACTTTTTATCCAATTCTTGAAAATGGAGACATTATTGAAAAACCACAGGAGTTCGGATCAAAAGCGATTCCAGTTGATGCACCCATCTTAGTTGATTGGGAGGATGAGGCTTTAACACTGCTTGCAAAGGAACTTAAAAAAGTCCAACCGTCGATTGCAAAGCTTATTTCTGAAATTCATCATACACCCACAGAGTATGATCCGCTTCAGATGACTTTGTATATGATAGATGGGTATGAGGTAAAAGCTACGGTAAGAAACTTTGCGAAAAATATAACGGCTTATCCAACGATCATAAGTGAATTGGATCCGTCTCTTAATGGATATATTGAACTAGATGTTGTACCAACATTTATTCCATACGAATACGAGAACACCAATGAAAATGAGGAGATGGTAACAGATGAAGGTGAAGGGTAAGCACGTCATTCTCTCATTTGTTTGCTTAGTCCTGGGCTTTATGATTTCATTCTCGTACCAATTTACAAAGGAACAATTGGAATCAAATCGGGTAACTGAACAACAATGGAATGAAGAAGCTAAAATTCGAACTGATTTGAATGAACAAAACGAAAAAAATAATGAGCTCCAAATAAAGTTGATTGAAAAGCAAAATGAAATTCAAGCAATTGAAGAAGAGCTCGCAAAAGAAGAACAGGAACAAATTTATTTCAATCTTGTCGAGGAAGTAGAAAAGTACCGGATGGTTGTCGGTGAGATTGGTGTAAAAGGTCCGGGGGTTGTTGTGTCACTTGAAGATGCCTCTTACGTACCATCAGGTCAGGATGTGAATAATTATTTAGTTCATGAAAGTCATTTATTCAAGGTCATTAACGAACTTTATGTATCTGGTGCTCAAGCGGTTTCTGTTAATGGAAAGAGACTTAGCCATGATTCTTATATTTACTGCAATGGACCTGTTGTTGTCGTTGACGGTAACCCTTTTCCGGCTCCATTTGTGATTTCAGCAATCGGTGATCCAAATGTACTGGTGCCTGCTTTAAATATGAATGGAGGAATTACTGACCAATTGATACAGGACAATATTGTAGTAAAAATTGAGAACAAGGCACAAATTCAAATGGCTCCATTAATTAATGCAAAATAATAATACGGGTAATGTGTTTTTACATAAAAGGTAAGGTGGATTAATTGGACAAAAAAACAGGCATTAGCTTCACGGTTATTACGTGTATAATTGGGTTTATGGTTGCTGTCCAATTTCAAACCATTAAAGAACCTGAAGTACGTGATACCCGTGATTTATGGGAATTACGCGAGGATTTAAAGCAATCTCAAGAATTGTATACGGAGCTTTTAACAAAAATTTATACATATGAAGCGAAGTTAGAACAATATGAAAGTCAGCGTGATGATAGTAAAATCATGATTCTTAAGGATACTCTTGATGAATTAAAGAAAGAGGCTGGGCTTACCCAAGTATCTGGCCCTGGAATCACGATTACGGTTGAGCAATCGTTCAATGAAGCTGGCAAGCAAGCCACAACCATTACTCCTAGTTTGCTAAGATGGCTAGTAAATGAATTAAATTCCTATCAAGCAAAGGCGATTTCAATTGATGGTCACCGAGTCATTACAACAACGGTGATTCGAGAAATTCAAGGAAGACCGAAAATCGATTCGTACTCTATAAGTCCATTACCGATTGAAATAAAAGTCATTGCTGATGATGCAGAACGACTTTACAATAAGCTAAAAGCATCAGAAGCCGAGCGTCAGTTTTTCATTGACAATTTACGTTTGAAAATATCAAAGCCAAATAAAGTCGTAACGATACCTGCGTATGACGACCCAATTAGGATTACAGAAATGCAACCTAATATGGTACCAGATAAAAAGTGATAAAGGTGGAACATAGTCATGTGGCTCCCAATTTTCGGACTAATAGTCGGAATTATTCTCGGACTATTATCGGAATTTAAAATTCCGGCAGAGTATTCAAATTATTTATCGATTGCGGTTTTAGCAGCACTTGATACATTATTCGGTGGTATTCGTGCACACCTACAAAATATTTATGATCAGTCCGTCTTTGTTTCTGGTTTCTTTTTTAATATTTTGTTGGCAGCAAGTTTAGCTTTTCTAGGTGTTCATCTTGGTGTAGACTTGTACTTGGTAGCCGTTTTTGCATTCGGAGTGAGGCTTTTCCAAAATATTGCGGTTATCAGACGAATAATTTTATCCAAATGGAGCCTTTCTCGTGATAAAATAGAAAAAAATTGATTTTTTATAGAGGGAAAATCCCTATGGTTGTTGAATATTTTTCATATGATTATTTTTTTCAGCTAAACTGAAAAAAATAATAGCCTCCGGCGTATGCCACAGATTTTCAAAGGAATCTTTTCGGGCTTAGGATCAAAGACTAGGAACGCCACGTCCTGTGGCAACGTCTCTGTGACCCACATCGTGTGGGCCTAAAAAATCTGGGCGCAAATACGCCAAGGCGTATTTGATTTTTAAGTATATGAAAAATTGATGCTGTTTTTCAAAATGATATTTAAATGTGTTATGTGAAAAAAGGAGGTGCCACAGAATGAACAGCAATGAAATATGTGTTAGTCTTGACATCGGTACATCCAATGTTAAGGTTATCATTGGTGAAATGGTTGATGATTCTCTTAACATAATAGGTGTGGGTAATGTTAAATCAGAAGGATTGAAAAAGAGTTCAATTGTAGACATAGATGAAACCGTTCATTCTATTAAAAAGGCAGTTGAACAAGCAGAAAGAATGGTAGGCATTTCTATTAATCAAGTAGTCGTATCTGTTCCAGCGATTAATGTACAGTTACAGGATGCCCACGGTGTTGTAGCAGTTTCTACTGAGTCTCGTCAAAACCGAGAAATAAGCAATGAAGATGTTCTACGTGTAATCGACGCCGCACAATTTATTTCTCTACCACCAGAAAGAGAAATTATCGATATGATTCCAAATCAATTTATTGTGGATGGATATGATGAAATAAGTGATCCACGTGGTATGTTAGGTGTTAGACTTGAAGTGGAAGGTACCATCATTACAACTTCACGTACAATCTTACATAACCTGCTTCGTTGTGTTGAAAAAGCAGGCCTTGATATCACTGCAATATCTTTGCAGCCACTTGCATCTGGTTCAATCTCATTATCGGATGACGAGAAACATCTTGGGGTTGCTCTCGTTGATATTGGTGGAGGTTCTACTACGGTTGCACTATTTGATAATGGTTACTTAAAAGCAACAAGTGTCCTACCTGTTGGTGGTTACCATATTACAAAGGATTTAGCAATTGGTTTGCGCACATCAACTGAAGATGCTGAAAAAATTAAAATTAAACATGGACATGCTTTCTACGATGATGCTTCTGATGAAGAAGTATTTAAAGTTCCAATTATCGGCAGTGATCAACAAGAACAATTTACCCAATTACAAATTTCTGAAATTATCGAAGCAAGATTAGAAGAAATTTTACAATTGGTTCAAAAGGAAATTAAGAAAATGGGTGTAGGAGATCTTCCTGGTGGCTTTGTTCTTACAGGTGGAGTTGTAAATATGCCTGGAGTATTAGAGCTATCTCAACTTGTATTACGAAGTAATGTTAGAATTGCAAAGCCTGACTATATTGGCGTTAGAGAGCCTCAATATGCAACAGGTGTAGGATTATTGCAGTTCGCTTATGAACAAGCAAGAGTTCAGGGAAGAAAAATTAGCACGACGGTCCAGGTGGAAAGCCCTGAAAAAAGACCAACCAGACAGCCTCAAGCGAAAAGTCACCCTAAAAACTCAAAGGAAGAACAAAATATAGGGAAAAAGGTTAAGAGGTTTTTTGGTCTCTTCTTTGAATAACGATTTTACAAGAGAAGTATATTTGCAAATTAGGAGGATCTAATAATGTTAGAGTTTGATACAAATGTTGATCAATTAGCTACGATAAAGGTAATAGGTGTAGGTGGCGGTGGAAATAACGCAGTTAACCGAATGATTGAACATGGTGTACAAGGTGTTGAGTTTATCGCGGTTAATACTGACGCACAAGCTTTAAATCTTTCAAAAGCTGAAATAAAAATGCAAATTGGCGGGAAATTAACCCGTGGTTTAGGTGCTGGAGCAAATCCAGAAGTAGGTAAAAAAGCTGCAGAAGAAAGCAGAGAACAAATTGAAGAAGCTCTTAAAGGAGCAGATATGGTATTCGTAACTGCCGGTATGGGTGGTGGAACAGGTACAGGTGCTGCTCCAGTGATTGCACAAATTTCAAAGGATTTAGGTGCTCTTACAGTAGGCGTGGTAACAAGACCGTTCACATTCGAAGGTAGAAAACGTCAAACACAAGCTGCCGGCGGTATTGCTGCAATGAAAGAATCAGTAGACACTTTGATTGTTATTCCAAATGATCGTCTTCTTGAAATTGTGGACAAAAATACACCTATGCTTGAAGCATTCCGTGAAGCTGACAATGTATTACGCCAAGGTGTTCAAGGTATTTCTGATTTAATCGCTGTTCCTGGATTAATCAACCTTGACTTTGCAGACGTAAAAACAATTATGTCTAATAAAGGTTCTGCACTGATGGGTATCGGTGTTGCTACTGGTGAAAACCGTGCTGCAGAAGCTGCTAAAAAGGCTATTTCAAGTCCATTGCTTGAAACTTCAATTGATGGTGCACAAGGTGTCCTTATGAACATCACAGGCGGAACAAACTTAAGTCTTTATGAAGTTCAAGAAGCTGCCGATATTGTTGCATCAGCTTCAGACCAAGAAGTTAACATGATTTTTGGATCTGTTATCAATGAAAACTTAAAAGAAGAAATAGTTGTTACTGTAATTGCTACTGGTTTTAAAGAAACTGAGATTGAACAACCACGTCCATCCCGTCCTTCATTTGGTGCTAAACCGCAACCACAGGTACAGGCTGCGCCAAGAAGAGAAGTGAAGCGTGAAGAGCCAGTACAAGAAGTAAATACACGTAGCTCAGTTCATGTTGAAGATGAAATCGATGTACCAACATTCTTACGAAACCGTAAAAGAAGAGGATAATTAGTTATCCTTATAAAATTTAGAGAGGCATTTGACAAAAAATTGTCGAATGCCTTTTTTCTTTTTCTCCGTTTTACTCCCTTGCTTCTTTATTCTTAACAAACTGACAAAATAAGAACTAATCTTCCAAAATTTCTCTTTTATTATCGGCATGAAGTGACAGACTTTCATATTAGATGTACTATATACTATTTTTTAAGCTAACTAGTTTCATTTATTACGTTTGAAAAAGAGCTGTGACTATTGGTGAAAGGAGAAATAGGTTGTCCATTTATTTAGATGTAATATGGTTATTAAACTTTTTCTTTGACGCCCTATTATTACTTTTAACTGCGATGATTCTTAAGCGTAAGATTGTTAAATGGCGAATCTTAGTAGGTGCTTTAATTGGATCATTAGTAGTCCTGATAGTAGTTTCTCCTTTTGCGGCATTTGGGTCACATCCACTTTCTAAACTACTCTTTTCAATCGTAATTGTAGGAGTTGCTTTTGGGTATAAACGATTTCGTTATTTTATTCAGGGGCTATTAACCTTTTATTTTGCTACATTCATGATTGGAGGAGGAATGATAGGGGTTCATTATTTCTTAGAGTTTGATGTTCAAATTTTTGATGGAACAATCCTAACGGAATCTACTGGATATGGTAATCCAATTAGTTGGGGATTTGTATTAATCGGTTTTCCCCTTTTATGGTATTTTTCTAAAAATAGAATAGCGGACATCGAAACGAAACAAGTTTTCTATGACCAGATTGTTGATGTAAAGCTTGAAATAGATGATGTTACCTTACAATTAAAAGGTTTGGTTGACAGCGGAAATCAATTGTTTGATCCAATTTCAAAAAGTCCGGTTATGATTTTAGACACGACGAAATATGAGGAATTATTTCCTAAAACATTAATCGAACAATCCAAGAATATCGAGTTATTAACAAATAGTACATCAACAGAATCCCATAAGTGGGAAAGCCGTGTAAGACTTATTCCATATCGGGGGGTTGGACAAGAGCATCAATTTTTACTCGCTGTTAAGCCAGATCACATTACGATTTATCAGGGAAAAGATGAAAATATCGTGAAAAAAGGTCTTGTTGCTTTCAACCATACAACATTGTCTACAGACGGGGAATATGATTGCATCGTCCATCCGAAAATGCTTATTTCATCCTCCATCAAAACAGCTTCTTAATGGTGAAATCAACGAATAGATTCCTATAAATATCATACTCACGCTTTTTACAAATTAGAAGGGAGAACTTACTTGTGACTAAATTAAAATTAAAACTTACATATTGGTGGTATAAGCTGTTAATAAAATTAGGCTTAAAAACGGATGAGATTTATTATATAGGTGGGAGCGAGGCGTTACCGCCACCCCTGTCAAAAGATGAGGAGGAAGTCCTTTTAAACAAGCTTCCTAGCGGAGACAAGGCTGCAAGATCAATCTTGATTGAAAGAAATTTAAGACTAGTGGTGTACATCGCTCGTAAATTTGAAAATACTGGAATTAATATTGAGGATTTAATTAGTATTGGTACTATCGGCTTAATTAAAGCAGTGAATACATTTAATCCTGAAAAGAAAATTAAACTCGCAACTTATGCATCAAGATGTATTGAAAATGAAATTTTGATGTATTTACGTCGTAACAATAAAATTAGGTCTGAGGTATCTTTCGACGAGCCATTAAATATCGATTGGGACGGCAATGAGTTGTTATTATCTGATGTTCTAGGAACAGAGGAGGACATCATTACAAAGGATTTAGAAGCAAATGTCGACCGTAAATTATTAGTAAAAGCTCTCCACCAGCTAAATGACCGTGAAAAACAAATTATGGAGCTTCGGTTCGGATTAATTGGTGGCGAGGAAAAGACACAAAAAGATGTTGCAGACATGCTTGGTATTTCACAGTCTTATATATCAAGATTAGAAAAACGAATCATTAAACGACTACGTAAAGAATTTAATAAAATGGTTTGACTTTATTCAACTGGGGTTGAATAAAGTGAAAGCCTCCGGCGGATGCCACGATTTTTTAAAGGAAATTTTTCGTGCAGTAAGATCAAAGACTAAAAACGCCACATCCTGTGGCATCGTCTTTATGACCCACTTCCTGTAGGCCTAAAAATCGGGAGAAAATACGCCAAAGCGTATTTAATAGAATAAAGTTTTACGTTGTGAGCAATTGATTTTACTGTTTTTATTCACCTATTTTGGAAATAGTTGTGAATTGAAAATGCATATTTTTCCCTCTAACGGAGATACTTAACTTTGTACAGCAACTCCTGTTAGGAGGGAAAGAATTGACTCGAAATAAAGTAGAAATTTGTGGTGTTGATACTTCAAAGCTTCCAGTATTAAAAAATGAAGAGATGCGGCATTTATTTAGACAAATGCAAAGTGGTGATGATTTGTCAGCCCGCGATAAACTCGTAAATGGAAATTTACGACTTGTTCTCAGTGTGATTCAACGGTTCAACAACAGAGGAGAATTTGTGGATGATTTGTTTCAGGTCGGCTGTATCGGCCTAATGAAATCAATCGACAATTTTGATCTCGGTCAAAATGTGAAATTCTCTACCTATGCAGTCCCGATGATTATCGGGGAAATTCGGCGCTATTTACGAGACAACAATCCTATCAGGGTGTCGCGCTCACTGCGAGACATTGCCTATAAGGCCCTGCAAGTAAGAGAGCGTCTAATGAGCGAAACATCCAGGGAGCCCACAGCGGAAGAGATCGCAAAGGTTCTTGAAGTGCCACATGAAGAAATCGTCTTTGCGCTTGATGCGATACAAGACCCTGTATCATTATTTGAACCAATTTATAATGATGGCGGAGATCCGATTTATGTGGTAGACCAATTAAGTGATGAGCGAAATCGCGATTCAAATTGGATTGAAGAGATTGCCTTAAAAGAAGGGATGAGACGATTAAACGATCGTGAGAAACTAATCCTTCGCAAACGATTTTTTCAAGGAAAAACACAAATGGAGGTTGCTGAAGAAATCGGAATCTCTCAAGCCCAAGTTTCACGTCTTGAAAAAGCAGCAATCAAACAAATGAATAAGAATATCCAAAATTAATGGGGCTAAAACCCATTTTTCGGACAAGTTTATCACTTGAAAAATGTAAAATCACTAGACATTCGGATTATTCGAATGTCTTTTTTTCGTCAACTGTCAGAACGGTCGTTCAACCCGTCTATTTTTGTCTCATAAAAGACAGTGAGACAGTCATATAGTTTACTATAAGGGGGCGGGGGATATGGTGAAAATTTCTGACTTTCAGGCAAAGGATGTTGTGAGTGTTGTCGACGGAAAAAGACTTGGCAGTATAGGTGATATCGATATTAACTTAACAACAGGGAAAATCGAATCCATTATAATTGGTGGCTATGGAAAAGTATTAGGTTTATTTGGTCGGGAAGAAGAGATTGTAATACCATGGAGAAATATCATAAAAGTAGGAAAGGATGTTATTTTAGTTAGAACACAAAATAATATCGAATAAGTACGGCTAAATTTTGACATTTTTCCTAACATATTCTCCATTCTTTTGCTAAGATGTGATAAAATAGGCAGGAGAAGGGTTCATTTTTCAAAAATAATAAAAAATTGTCGACCCGTCTCGGATAATATGGGTTGAACATGTGAATAAGGGATGTTGTTATGAAACGTGAACCATTTATTCAGGATACAGAACAGGTTTTAAAGGTCACGGCCTGGAGCAAGTTTTCAGAAAAACTGGTTGTCGGGTTTACGACTAAAAATGGAGGAGACAGCAAGACTGAATACGAATCCCTAAATTTAGGGCTGCATGTTAATGATGAGAAAACTTTAGTTATTTCCAACCGTAAGAAACTTGCAGACAATCTTCATTTCCCACTTGAAACTTGGGTATGCTCTCAACAAACACATAAAAATAAAATTGCTAAGGTCACTACTAAAGATCTTGATACTGGTGTTTTTACATACGAGGATGGCATCAAGGATACTGATGGATTATATACGGATGAGAAAAATATTTTGTTAACCCTTTGCTTTGCAGACTGTGTTCCACTTTATTTTTTTACACCATCAAAGCAATTCGTTGGAATTGCTCATGCAGGGTGGAAAGGAACTGTTCAGGATATTGCTGGAGAGATGGTTAGAGCTTGGGAAACTGAAGGTATCAAGCCAGATGAGATTCAAGCTATCGTCGGACCATCAATAGGTAAATGCTGTTACATCGTTGATGATTATGTAATGAATTTCGTTAAAAATTTGGACGATATCGATTCAAAACCTTACGAGAAAATAGGTGATAACCAATATCGACTGGAATTAAAAGAGCTGAACTATCAGCTAATGGTAAGAGCAGGAATTCCTCCTGAAAATATTCAAGTTTCCTCGTATTGTACATCTTGTGAGAATCAGCTTTTCTTTTCCCATCGAAGGGATGCTGGGAAAACGGGAAGGATGATGAGTTTTATTGGCTTTAAGGAGGATTAACTTTCAAATGAGCATAAAAGAAAATCTTTTAAACATACAAGAACATATTGAACAAGCATGCAAACGATCAAACCGTCCAGTTGATGCTGTTTCCATTATTGCAGTTACGAAATATGTAAGTGTTGAAACTGCAAAAGCAGCAATTGAAGCAGGAGTTCACCATATTGGAGAAAACCGTGACGACGGTCTGTTAAAGAAACGAGAGGAAATTGGAGACGGGCCGAATTGGCATTTTATCGGTTCTCTTCAAACAAGAAAGGTAAAAAACATTATCGATAAGGTGGACTACATTCATTCACTTGATCGAATTTCTTTAGCAGAGGAAATACAAAAGCGGGCAACCGGAAAAATAAAATGTTTTATCCAAGTTAATGTATCTGGAGAAGAGTCCAAACATGGAATGACACCCGAACAAGTTGTGCCTTTCATAAAGCAATTAGAAAACTACCCGTCGGTTTTGGTTGTCGGATTAATGACAATGGCTCCATTAACTGAAGACAAAAATACGATTCGTGAATGCTTCCAAAGACTTCGAATGTTAAGAGATGATGTACAAGCACTTGGTTTCCCATATGCGCCATGTACAGAGCTATCGATGGGTATGTCGAATGATTATGAAACCGCAATTGAAGAAGGAGCTACTTTCGTTCGAATAGGTACTTCACTTGTGGGTAAAGAATTTTAACTTTATTCAGCACAAGTCCTACTTTTAAAAGGGATAAATGTGATAAAAAGTATTTAAGTCAGTTGGAATTTTATAAGCCGACTGAATAAAGTTAAAGCCTCCGGCGGATGCCTCAGATTTTTCAAAGGAAGTTTTTCGAGCTTAAGATCAAAGACTAAGAACGCCA
>NZ_JBALOP010000002.1:142331-164264 GCF_036962685.1 Bacillus sp. JJ1566
TGTGGGCCTAAAAAAATCTGGGCGCAAATACGCCAAGGCGCATTTGATAAAAGAGAGGTGTTATAAATGAGCATAAAGTCAAAATTTAAAAGTTTTTTTGCACTAGAAGATGAATATGATTATGATGAGGAAGAATATTTTGAAGAGGAAATTGAGCCAACAAAGCCTACTAGAACTGCTACGAAGCAAAATGTGGTAAGCTTGCAAAGCGTTCAAAAGTCTTCAAAGGTTATTTTATTCGAACCTCGTGTGTATGCAGAAGCGCAGGAAATTGCCGATCATTTGAAAAATAGACGAGCAGTGGTTGTTAATTTACAAAGAGTCCAACATGATCAAGCAAAGCGAATTGTTGACTTTTTAAGTGGGACTGTATATGCCATTGGCGGGGATATTCAACGCATTGGTTCTAATATTTTCTTATGTACTCCAGACAATATTGATGTTGCAGGAAATATTTCTGAGATTGTTTCCAACGAAGAATACGCTGAAAAGGGGTGGTAGTCGAAAATGGGTATTGTTTTCGGGATCTTAAGTCAAGTGCTTGTGCTTTATTCATATGCGCTTATTATTTATATTTTAATGTCGTGGTTTCCAAATGCACGTGAATCAGGAATTGGTCAATTTTTAGCAAGAATTTGTGAACCTTATTTAGAACCTTTCCGCAAATTTATTCCACCACTAGGGATGATCGATATTTCACCAATCGTCGCAATCCTTGTTTTAAATTTCGCTGGTAGAGGAATTCATGCACTACAAGTCATGTTTTAAGAAAAAGGACCTTCTATGCTGGGTCCCTTTCTTTATTTCAACCCGAGGTAAATACATATGAATTTATATCAACATTTTCGAAAAGAAGAGCATGCGTTCATCGATCAAGTGTTGGAATGGAAACAAGTTGTCGAGAACCAGTACAGCCCTAAGTTAACCGATTTTCTTGATCCGCGTGAACAAGAAATTGTGAAACAGGTGATTGGGACAAATGGGGAAATCCTTGTCGATTTCTTTGGTGGAAAAGAAGGGCTTGAACGAAAGCGTGCATTATTGTATCCACCCTATTTTGAACCAAATGAAATAGACTTTGATCTTTTCTTTTTTGAAGTGAAGTATCCAGTTAAATTTGTTACGGTCGACCATCGCAAAGTGCTAGGTTCATTGATGTCACTTGGTCTAAAACGCTCCAAATTTGGTGATATTCTAACTATTGATGAGCGTATTCAAATTGTAGTTGCAAAAGAGATTTCAGATTATGTTCGTATGAATTTAACTGCTATTGGTAAAGCAACTATCTCACTATCAGAAATAGCCACTACTGATTTACTTGAAATCAAAGAAGAATGGACAGAGCAAGCTGTCACTGTTTCCTCCATGCGATTAGATGTTGTACTGTCATCTATTTTGAATTTGTCCAGACAAAAAGTTCAAGACTTAATTGAGAACGGGCTCGTAAAAGTGAACTGGAAAAAAATCGAGCAAACTTCTTTTGAATGTAAAGAAACGGATGTCCTCTCTGTTCGTGGGTACGGAAGAAGTAAACTTCATTCAAGTGAAGGAAAAACGAAAAAGGAAAAATGGAGAATTATTGTAGGAAGACAAAAATAATTGATAATAATGCAGGAATTTCTTCTTTTTTGTCGAAATGTAAAGTATCATAAATATAGGTAATGATTTCTAATTTATCTATTAATTATTGGAGGTGGCATTCGTGCCTTTAACGCCATTAGATATTCATAATAAGGAATTTAATAAAGGTTTTCGTGGCTATGATGAGGATGAAGTTAATGAGTTTCTCGATCAAGTCATTAAAGATTATGAAATGGTTATTCGTGAGAAAAAAGAACTTGAATCAAAGCTTTCCGAGCTAAATGAAAAACTAGGACATTTTACAAATATTGAAGAAACATTAAATAAATCGATATTAATTGCTCAAGAAACAGCTGAAGATGTGAAACGCAACGCTTCAAAGGAAGCAAAGCTGATTGTTAAAGAAGCTGAGAAAAATGCGGATCGTATTATTAATGAATCCTTATCTAAATCTAGAAAGATATCAATTGAAATCGAAGAATTGAAGAAACAGTCAAAAGTATTCAGAAACCGATTTAAAATGTTAATTGAAGCACAGCTAGATATGCTTAATAATGATGACTGGGATCATCTTATGGAATATAATGTTGAGCCAGTTTTTGCGGAATCAGAAGAAAACTAATTTCAACACTTGACTCTTTTGTTTAATACGAATATAATTTTAAAACAACTAATTTAACTAAAAATTATATACTAGCAGCTATGAAGGGGACAGTAGTTCTTATAACTCTTATTAATTTTGAAAGCGAGTCAGGGATGGTGGAAGCCTGATATAAGAAGTAAGAATGAAGATCACCCTGGAGTTCGGTGCTGAACACATAAAAATGGTTTAAGGCATTCCTTATAATCATTTCTAAGTAAGCATTTCGCGAATCATTCACGTTACGAATGTCGAGTGGACGAATGAGAAATCTTCGTCTATAAGGGTGGTACCGCGAGAGGCCTTCTCGTCCCTTTTTGGGATGAGAAGGTCTCTTTGTATTTACTTTATTCAGAAGAATTCTCCCACTTTTATAAGTGGGAGAAATGAGTAAGAATATTCAATTTGTGTAAGTGTTCAAACATCGTCTGAATAAAGTTAATGCCTCCGGCGGATGCCACAATTTTTAAAAGGAAATTTTTCGAGCAAACTCGAAAAAAATCGGGCGCAAATACGCTATGGCGCATTTGATTGATTAAAGGTACCCGAAGATATCCATACTGTAACAAGCTGCAATTAAGTTGGAACTATATTAGGAGGAAATGGTAATGGATTACAAAGAAACGTTATTAATGCCAAAAACAGAATTTCCAATGCGTGGAAATTTACCAAATCGTGAACCACAAGTGCAAGAGCAATGGGAAAAAATGAACATTTATCAAATGGTTCAAGAACGAACAAAAGGGCGTCCATTATTCGTTCTACATGATGGACCACCATATGCGAATGGTGATATTCATATGGGGCATGCCTTAAATAAGATTATTAAGGACATGATCGTCCGGTTTAAATCAATGAACGGCTATTGTGCACCATATGTGCCAGGTTGGGATACGCACGGACTGCCAATTGAAACAGCTCTTACAAAGAATAAGAAGGTCAATCGTAAGGCAATGAGCGTTGCAGACTTCCGTAAGCTATGTGAAGAATATGCATACGAGCAAATCAATAACCAAAGAGAACAATTTAAACGTCTTGGTGTTCGTGGTGACTGGGAGAACCCATATATTACATTAAAACCAGAATACGAAGCACAGCAAATCAAAGTTTTTGGAGATATGGCTAAAAAAGGCTACATCTACAAAGGACTTAAGCCTGTTTATTGGTCTCCTTCAAGTGAGTCAGCACTTGCTGAGGCAGAAATTGAATACCAAGATAAGCGTTCGGCGTCTATCTATGTAGCATTCCCTGTTAAGGACGGTAAAGGTGTGTTAGAGGGTGACGAAAAAATCATCATCTGGACAACAACTCCTTGGACAATTCCAGCAAACCTTGGAATTAGCGTACATCCAGATCTTGAATACAGTGTTGTAAGTGTTGATAACAGTAAATATGTTGTTGCTTCTGCATTATTAGAGGCAGTAACAAAAGAAATCGGCTGGGAAGAAGTTACCGTTGTAAAGACGTTTAAAGGCCGTGAATTAGAAAAGGTTGTAGCAACTCACCCAATCTATGGCCGTGACTCTCTTGTAATGCTTGGTGAACATGTTACAACTGATGCAGGTACTGGATGTGTTCATACAGCACCAGGACACGGGGAAGACGACTTTATCATTGGCCAAAAATACGGTATCGGCGCTCTTTGTCCTGTTGATGAAAAAGGATATATGACTGATGAAGCGCCAGGGTTCGAGGGCCTATTTTATGATGAGGCTAATAAGGTAATCACTGAAAAATTGAACGAAGTTGGAGCGTTATTAAAGCTTTCCTTCATTACTCACTCCTACCCACATGACTGGCGTACAAAGAAACCAACGATTTTTAGAGCAACAGCTCAATGGTTTGCGTCAATTAAGGATTTTAGAAATGAGCTAATGGAAGCTGTTAAAGAAACAAAGTGGGTTCCAGCATGGGGTGAAACACGCCTATTTAATATGGTTCGTGACAGAGGAGATTGGTGTATTTCTCGTCAACGTGCATGGGGTGTTCCAATTCCAGTGTTTTATGGTGAAAATGGGGAACCAATCATTACAGATGAGACAATTAACCATGTATCCGAACTGTTTAGAGAATATGGTTCAAATGTTTGGTTTGAACGTGAAGCGAAAGATTTATTACCTGAAGGTTTCACACATGAATCAAGTCCAAACGGCATCTTTACAAAAGAAACAGATATTATGGACGTATGGTTTGACTCTGGATCATCCCACCAAGCAGTTCTATTAGAAAGAGACGACCTGCAACGTCCTGCAGACCTTTATTTAGAAGGTTCAGACCAATATCGTGGGTGGTTTAACTCATCACTTTCAACTGCTGTTGCGGTAACAGGAAAAGCGCCATATAAAGGGGTATTAAGCCATGGTTTTGCCCTTGATGGTGAAGGTCGTAAAATGAGTAAATCTCTTGGAAATGTTGTTGTTCCTGAGAAGGTTATGAAACAGCTAGGAGCAGATATTTTACGTCTTTGGGTTGCTTCCGTTGATTATCAATCAGATGTTCGTGTTTCTGATGCTATTTTAAAACAGGTTGCAGAGGTATATCGTAAAATCAGAAATACATTCCGATTCTTACTTGGAAACTTAAGTGACTTTAATCCAGAAACAGATGCAGTTCCAGTAAATGAATTACGCGAAGTGGACCGTTATATCCTTGTTAAATTAAACAAATTAATTGATAAGGTTAAAACATCCTATGAAAATTATGAATTTGCAGGTGTTTATCACTCTGTTCATAATTTCTGTACAATCGAATTGAGCTCTTTCTATCTAGACTTTGCGAAGGATATTTTATATATCGAAGCTGCGAATCAGCAGGATCGCCGTTCAATTCAAACTGTTTTATTTGAAGCATTATTAAGCCTAACTAAGCTGGTAACCCCAATTCTTCCACATACAGCAGACGAGGTATGGTCTCATATCGATTCTGTTAAAGAAGAAAGTGTTCAATTGGTTGATATGCCTAATTCAGTTGAAATTCCTAATGCAGATCAATTAGAAGCAAAATGGGATTCATTCATGGAGCTACGCGATGATGTTCTTAAAGCACTAGAAAAAGCTCGAAATGAGAAAGTCATTGGGAAATCGTTAGCTTCAAGTATTACATTATATCCAAACAATGAAGCAAAATCTCTATTGGATTCTATTGAAGAAAACTTGAAGCAATTGTTTATCGTTTCAGGCTTTGAAATTGGTGGCGCATATGAAGATGCCCCGGCTAACGCACAGGTTTTTGAACAAGTAAAAATCGTTGTAGGTGTTGCAGAAGGTGAAACTTGTGATCGTTGTTGGGTTGTAACACCGACTGTTGGTGAAGACCAAGATCATCCAACACTTTGCACACGCTGTGCATCTGTTGTAAAAGAAAATTACGAAAACTAAACGAGGAAAAATACCATGAATCTAAGGTTCATGGTATTTTTTTGATCTAAAAAAATTGAAATATTACCTTAATATAACTGTAAACTAACAACTTGGCTTGCCAACCGTCAATTTTTTATAAGAAAAACGTATTATGTAATAAGAAAAAGTAAAATAAATTAGGTAAAAGTAGGATGAAAAGGACCAAGAATTTCAAGGCGGTGCAGCTTTGAGTACCGGAGCGTATGCAGTTAATACGTGAGGAACGGAGAAGCAAGCCAACGCAGAAATTCGAAGTGTCATTTTCATCCTACAGGAAAAAGTTGTTGGCTTTAACACAAACCTTAATAGGCAACACTATTCTTACTCACCACTAGAAATGTTCTTAAGCATTTAATCAAAAGCATGATAAGGAGGCGTTCAAATGAACGATCGGTATGCAGAGATTAAAGCGGAGTTAGAATTAACGAAGATGGAACTATTATCAAGGTTGATGCAGTCAACACAATATGAGGTAAGTCAGGAATTCCTTTTTCAGAATCAGCAGTCTGAAAAAGAAAAAATTATCATGAATCATATTAAAGAAGACCTACGTGATGTCGAAAGAGCATTAAATAAAATGAATTCTGGATTGTTTGGAACCTGCGAAGAAACAGGTGCTGAAATTCCAATTGAAAAACTTAAGATCCTTCCAACAGCCCGTACCATTTTTGAATTTTCCTTCATTGATTTATATGACAGAAACAATTGTCAACCCCTTCAACATGAAAAACATCTATATTTAGTAGAGCAGAAGTAAAGGGGGTCCACCTTTTACTTCTGCTTGGTACATCCCTCAAATACATTGTACACTCGTCCAATCATGTGCTAAAATGCAGAAAGGTAAAGTTTGTTAACATGGGGGCGTTTACGTGTATTATTATTTAATTGCTTTGTTTGTGATTTTATTAGACCAGGTAACAAAATGGGTGATTGTCCGTTTTATGGAGCTTGGAG
Source organism: Bacillus sp. JJ1566 (assembly GCF_036962685.1). Lineage (NCBI taxonomy): Bacteria > Bacillati > Bacillota > Bacilli > Caryophanales > Bacillaceae > Bacillus > Bacillus sp. JJ1566. The sequence continues at coordinate 148,905 of NZ_JBALOP010000002.1, forward strand.
ATTCAATTGAAATCATTCCTAATTTTTTGTACATAACATCTCATCGTAACCGTGGTGCAGCATGGGGGATTTTACAGGGGCAAATGTGGTTTTTCTATATTATCACCATTATCGTGGTTGTTATGCTCGTTCTGTACATTCAACGTCTTCAGCCAAACCAGCGCTTATTTGGCATTGCGCTTTCATTAATGCTTGGTGGTGCAATTGGTAATTTTATCGACCGTATCTTTCGTAAAGAAGTTGTCGACTTTATAGATACTTACATTTTTACATATAATTTCCCAATTTTTAATATTGCCGATTCCGCATTGGTTATTGGTGTAGGTTTAATCTTGATTTTAACGCTTTTTGAAGGGAAATTAGAAAAGGAGAAAACAGATGAATCAATTCGAACTAACGATTAAAGAGCATCAGCAAAATGACCGAATTGATAAAATTGTCTCTGCCTTTAATTCAGAATGGTCAAGAACTCTAGTTCAGTCCTGGATTAAGGATGGAAACATTACGGTTAATGGGAATAAAATAAAACCCAATTTTAAAGGTAATCTTGGAGACAAAATTCAAATTGTCATTCCAGAGCCGGAACCACTTGATGTTGTCCCGGAAGAAATGAATTTAGATATTTATTATGAAGATGCAGACGTTCTAGTGGTTAATAAACCAAAAGGAATGGTCGTGCATCCTGCGCCTGGTCATTTGAATGGTACACTTGTAAATGGTCTAATGGCCCATTGCAAGGATTTATCTGGAATCAATGGAGTTCTTCGCCCGGGGATTGTCCATCGAATCGATAAAGATACTTCAGGTCTGCTAATGGTTGCGAAAAATGACGTGGCCCACGAATCTTTAGTAAATCAATTGGTTGAAAAATCAGTTACTCGTAAATATAAAGCAATCGTCCATGGCGTTATACCACATGACCAAGGTACAATCGATGCACCAATTGGGAGAGATAAAAAGGACCGTCAAAGCATGACAGTTACGGATGAGAACAGTAAAGTAGCTGTCACTCATTTTAATGTGTTAGAGCGATTTAAGGATTTTACCTTTATTGAATGTCAGCTTGAAACAGGAAGAACGCATCAAATACGTGTTCATATGAAATATATTGGTTATCCACTAGCTGGTGATCCAAAGTACGGGCCAAAGAAAACATTGGATTTAGGTGGACAAGCATTACATGCAGGGCTGTTAGGCTTTGTGCACCCCAGAACGAATGAGTATCTTGAATTTGAAGCACCACTTCCTGCATATTTTGAGGAGCTTCTTGAAAAACTTCGGCATTAAAATTTTGTCATAAAAGGATTGACAAAATTCGATATGCACCGTAAAATAAACTTAATTAAATGAGCCCCTTTAAAATCAGTCCCGTGAGGCTGAGAAGGAAACGGAAAAATACATTGGGATATCTATATCCTCATGTGTTAAAAACCTATGTCCTCTCACTAACGGTGAGAGGACTTTTTCGTTACAAGGGAGTTATCAATGTTAGTGAGGTGTAACATATGGCTGAAACAGAAAAAGCAGTAGTACTAGACAATCAGGCAATTAGGAGAGCATTAACAAGAGTAGCTCACGAAATCATTGAAAAAAATAAAGGTATCGAGGATTGTGTGATCGTTGGGATCAAAACAAGAGGAATTTACTTAGCCAAGCGCATCGCAAGTCGAATTGAACAAATTGAAGGTAAAAAGATCGCTATCGGTGAACTTGATATCACTTTATACCGGGATGATTTAACAACAAAAACAGCAGATCAAGAACCAATTGTAAAAGGATCTGATATCCCAGTCGATATCACCAATAAAAAAGTCATCCTTGTTGATGATGTATTATTCACTGGGAGAACAGTTAGAGCAGCATTAGATGCCCTAATTGACATTGGACGGCCAGCGCAGATCCAATTAGCGGTTTTAATTGATAGGGGTCATCGTGAGTTCCCAATTCGAGCTGATTATGTTGGAAAAAATATTCCAACAGCCAACTCTGAAAAAATTGTGGTGGAACTAGAAGAAATTGATAAAACAGATCAAGTAACGATTCATAAAAAATAAAACGAAATGCGTAAGTGCCTTGATCAGAAACGAGAAAACTGGCCGACTAAAGTCGCCACGTCCTGTGGCAACGTCGGCACTAGCACGTCCTGTGCGTCAAGGACTCCGACAATAGAAGCGTCCTTTGCTTCTGAAGGAGGAGTTGAAGTTTCTCGAGTTTCTAGGCGCTGAAGCTAGACAAATAAATACCCTTTAATTGTAGTCCAGAGAGGCTAACAAAGGGGTAACATTCCTTCTCAACTCGAAAGGGATTTGTGTACCTCTTTGTGTAAAAAACACAAAGATTTTTTTGTTTTGGGTATGTTAAAAATGAGGAGGAAAAAGGTAATGAATGATAGCCAAAAGGTTGTTTTAGGCATAAAAGAAAAACCATCAGCAGGTCTCTTCGCAATACTTAGCCTGCAGCATTTATTTGCAATGTTCGGCGCAACGATACTTGTACCGTATCTAGTGGGAATTAGTCCAGGAGTGGCTCTTATCTCCAGTGGGTTAGGTACCCTAGCATTTCTTCTTATTACGAAGGGGCAGGTCCCTGCATACTTAGGGTCATCCTTTGCTTTCATCATTCCGCTTCAAACAGCAATTGCAGCCGATGGTCCAGGTGCTGCAATGATGGCAAGCTTACTTGCAGGTTTAGTATATGGAATTGTGGCCCTAATCATTAAAGCAACAGGACATAAATGGCTTGTACGAATCCTCCCACCTGTAGTAGTTGGTCCGGTCATCATCGTAATCGGTCTAAGCCTAGCAGGAACAGCAGTAGGAATGGCAATGAATGATGCAAGTGGTGCATACAGCCTTCAGCATTTTTCAGTGGCATTAGTAACATTAGCCATCGTGATTATTGCGACAATTTTCTTTAAAGGTTTCTTCAATCTAATTCCAGTTTTAATCGGAATTATTGGTGGATATGTATATGCATTAACCATCGGATTAGTTGATTTTTCAGGAGTTAAACAAGCAAAGTTTATTGAAATGCCAGATTTTATTATCCCGTTTGTTTCATACACACCACATTTCTCAATGGACATGATTGCCTTAATCGTTCCAGTAGCGGTTGTAACCTTATCAGAGCATATCGGACACCAAATGGTATTAAGTAAAGTTGTACAAAAAGATTTGATTAAACAGCCAGGTTTACATCGTTCTATTATGGGAGATGGAGTTGCAACGATGATAGCATCCCTACTGGGTGGTCCACCAAATACTACGTATGGAGAAAACATTGGCGTCCTAGCCATCACTCGAGTATTCAGTGTATATGTAATCGGTGGTGCAGCGGTTGTCGCAATTTTCTTCGGCTTTAGTGGAACAATCAATGCTTTAATTAGCTCGATTCCAACCCCGGTTATGGGTGGGGTTTCCATCCTTCTCTTCGGAATTATTGCTTCATCTGGTTTACGGATGTTAGTGGATAGCAAGGTTGATCTTGGAGATAACAGAAACTTGGTTATATCATCCGTCATCCTTGTGGTTGGAATTGGTGGAGCCTTCATTAAGGTGGTAGGCTTTGAAATCCACGGCATGGCCCTAGCTGCAATCATTGGTGTTTTACTAAACATCATACTTCCAGGCGGAGAAGTGAGTGAAGACGAAGATATATATGAGACTCATCTTGAGGATGATAACTCAGTTGCATAGTGCAACACCTTTTAAAGTGACCCAGAGAGGTTATTAAGGGTGTAAGGTTCTGACGATGAAGGGGTGCAGTGTACCCATTCTTATCAAAACCATGTTTTTACACCCTTACCTAAAGAAGGTAAGGGTGTTTTTTAATTGAAGGAGGAGGGGAAATGAAAATGAATCATTTACTTACAATGACCGAGTTGAGTATTGAAGACATTGACCGGATTCTTTTTGAAGCAAGTTTATTTGCGGAAGGGAGCCAATGGAAGGTTGAAAAACAAACATTTATAGCCAATCTTTTCTTTGAGCCGAGTACTCGCACACGCTTTAGCTTTGAGGTAGCTGAAAAAAGATTAGGTGCTGACATCTTGAACCTAGAAGCTATGACTTCAAGTGTTCAAAAAGGAGAAAGTCTTTATGACACTGTAAAGACTCTTCAATCAATCGGTGCAAATGCAGTCGTGATTCGCCACCCAATGGATGAATTTTTCAATGAACTAAAAGATGGAATACATATACCAATCATTAATGCGGGTGATGGATGTGGTAACCATCCTACACAATCTCTCCTCGATTTATTAACCATTAAACAAGAGTTTAATAGTTTCAAAGATTTAAATGTGTTAATCGTCGGTGATATTCGCCATAGTAGGGTAGCACGATCGAACGCACAAAGCCTAACAAGAATGGGTGCAAACGTCCATTTTTCAGCACCTTTAGAATGGCAAGATCAAACAACCCCATATGGGATGTTTGTTGACCTTGATAAAGGGCTTGCAGAAGCGGATGTCGTCATGCTTCTCCGTATTCAACATGAACGTCATAAATTTTCGATGGATTTAACGAAAGAAGAATACCATGAGCAATACGGCTTAACGATTCAAAGAGGCAAAAACATGAAAAATGGAAGCATTATTATGCATCCAGCCCCAATTAACCGGGGTGTTGAAATGGCAAGTGAATTAGTCGAAGCAGAAAATTCTAGAATTTTTAAACAGATGGAAAATGGTGTATTTGTTAGAATGGCAGTACTTAAAAGGGTTTTACAACAGGTAGAAGGAGGAATTTTAATATGAGCACATTACTAAAAAATGCAAAAATTCTTAATGAACATGGTGAACTAATAGCTGCAGATATCAAAATTACGGATGGTTTAATTGAAGCTGTTGGAACAAATCTAGACCAAAGCAATTGTGAGGTAATTGATGTAGAAGGAATGTTTGTATCAGCAGGACTTGTTGATGTCCATGTCCACCTTCGAGAGCCTGGGGGAGAACATAAAGAAACCATTGAGACGGGTAGCCTTGCAGCTGCAAAGGGCGGATTTACAACAATTGCAGCCATGCCAAATACAAGACCTGTTCCAGATACAGTCGAGCAAATGAATTGGCTTCAACAGAGAATCAAGGATACGGCTCATGTTCATGTCCTTCCATATGCGTCGATCTCCATTCGAGAGCTAGGCGAGGAGCTCACAGATATGAAAGGATTAAAGGAAGCAGGGGCATTCGCATTTACAGACGACGGTGTTGGAATTCAATCAGCGGGAATGATGCTTGAAGCAATGAAGCAAGCGGCAGCAATTGATATGCCTATCGTGGCTCATTGCGAAGAAAATACTCTCATTAATAAAGGTGCTGTTCATGAGGGTGAATTCTCGAAAAAGCATGGAATCAATGGAATTCCTTCTGTATGTGAATCTGTACATATTGCAAGGGATGTTTTATTAGCTGAAGCCACTGGCTGTCACTATCATGTGTGTCACGTAAGTACAAAGGAATCAGTGCGTGTCATTAGAGATGCAAAGCGTGCGGGTATTCATGTAACAGCTGAGGTTACTCCACATCATTTACTACTATGTGATGAAGACATTCCAAGCCTAGACACAAATTATAAAATGAATCCTCCATTACGTGGAAAAGAGGATTTAGAAGCACTTATTGAAGGACTTCTCGATGGAACAATTGATTTTATCGCAACCGATCACGCTCCACATGCAAGTGAGGAAAAGGCTCAAGGGATGGCCTTGGCGCCATTTGGAATCGTTGGCTTAGAGACAGCTTTCCCACTTCTTTATACTCATTTTGTAGAGACGAATAAAATCACATTAAAGCAATTAGTAGACTTTTTAACTAGCAAACCTGCAAACACATTTAAGCTCCCATTTGGAAGCTTAGAGATTGGCAAAAATGCCGATTTAACTGTTATTGATTTAGAAGCAAAAGAAACAATCAATCCAGAAAACTTCGTATCCAAAGGAAAAAACACACCATTTGTTAGCTGGGAATGTAAAGGCTGGCCAGTCATGACACTCGTAAATGGCAGCATTGTATGGCAGAAAGGAAGTGTTCTAGCATGAAGCGACAACTGATTTTAGAAGATGGAACAGTTTTTATCGGAGAAGGCTTTGGGAGCACTACAGACAATATAGGTGAGGTTATTTTTAATACAGGAATGACAGGATATCAAGAAATCATATCGGATCCATCAAACTGTGGTCACATTGTCACATTAACATACCCACTAATTGGAAACTACGGAATTAACAGAGATGATTTTGAATCAATTAATCCGAAAATTAGCGGACTTATCGTGAATGAGGTTTGTGACCACCCATCAAATTTTAGAAGTCAATTTAGTCTTGACGACTATTTTAAATCAAAAGTCATTCCAGGTCTTTCAGGAATCGATACGAGGAAGCTTACAAGAAAAATCCGCCAACATGGCACATTAAAGGGTGCAATTTGCGGTATGGATGTTCATGTAAATGATGTTGTTAACCAACTAAACAGCATGACTTTACCAACAGACCAAGTGAAACAAGTTTCTACATCTAGCCCATACCCAAGTCCAGGAAGAGGACATCGTATCGTTCTTGTTGATTTCGGAATGAAGCATAGTATCTTACACGAATTAAATAAACGTGACTGTGATGTCGTTGTTGTTCCGTACAATACAACAGCAGATGAAATACTTCGTTTGAGCCCAGACGGCATTGTATTAAGTAATGGACCTGGAGATCCAAAGGATGTTCCAGAAGCAAGTGAGATGATTAAAGGAGTTCTTGGAAAGGTACCATTATTCGGAGTGTGCCTAGGACACCAATTATTTGCCTTAGCAAATGGCGCAGAAACCGAAAAGATGAAATTTGGACATCGAGGCGCAAATCATCCTGTAAAGGACTTGAAAACAGGTAAAATTGCGATTACTTCTCAAAACCACGGCTATACAGTGAATAAAGAATCTTTAGCAAAAACAAAGCTTGAAGTTACACATATTGCCCTAAATGATGACACGGTAGAGGGAATTCGTCATTTAGAATATCCAGCATTTACTGTTCAATTCCATCCAGAGGCTTCCTCAGGCCCGGACGATGCAAATAGCTTATTTAACGACTTTTTACAGCTGATTGAAAACTTCAAGAAAGAAGGCGAAGAGCTATGCCAAAACGCTTAGACATTAACAGTATATTAGTAATCGGATCTGGTCCAATTGTCATTGGGCAGGCGGCTGAATTTGATTATGCGGGGACTCAAGCCTGCCTCTCCTTGAAAGAAGAGGGTTACCGAGTAATTTTAGTTAACTCAAACCCTGCAACCATAATGACAGATGTAGAAATTGCAGACAAAGTCTATATTGAGCCAATAACATTAGAATTTGTAAGCAAAATCATTCGCAAAGAAAGACCGGATGCGATTCTACCAACACTTGGTGGGCAAACTGGATTAAATATGGCAGTTGAGCTTTCAAAGTCAGGTATTCTAGAAGAATGTGGAGTTGAAGTCCTTGGAACGACCCTTTCTGCCATTGAACAAGCAGAAGACCGCGATTTATTCCGAAGCTTAATGAATGAACTAAATGAGCCTGTACCAGACAGTGACATTATCCATAACTTAGAAGAAGCATACAGCTTTGTTGAAAGAGTAGGCTACCCAGTTATCGTAAGACCAGCGTTCACGCTTGGCGGAACTGGTGGTGGAATTTGTAACAATGAAGAAGAATTAATTGAAATCGTAACAAGTGGTTTAAAAAATAGCCCGGTAACACAATGCTTACTGGAAAAAAGTATCGCAGGATTCAAGGAAATCGAATTTGAAGTAATGCGAGACTCTGCGGATAATGCAATTGTTGTATGCAGCATGGAAAATGTGGACCCAGTAGGTATCCATACGGGTGACTCAATCGTAGTGGCACCATGCCAAACCTTAACTGATCGTGAATACCAATTATTAAGACATACATCCTTAAAAATTATTCGTGCACTCGGAATTGAAGGCGGCTGTAATGTTCAGTTAGCACTTGATCCATATAGCTTTACTTACTATATTATTGAAGTTAACCCACGTGTAAGCCGTTCCTCTGCCTTAGCATCAAAAGCAACTGGTTACCCAATTGCAAAGCTTGCGGCAAAAATTGCAGTTGGTTTGACTTTAGATGAAATGAAAAATCCTGTTACAGGTACAACATATGCAGCGTTTGAACCTACAATCGACTATATTGTTACAAAAATTCCACGTTGGCCATTTGATAAATTCGAGTCTGCAAACCGCCGACTAGGAACACAAATGAAAGCAACTGGCGAAGTCATGGCAATTGGCCGTAATTTTGAAGAATCTATTTTAAAAGCCGTTCGTTCCCTTGAGGCAAATGTAACGCATATTGAGCTTGAAGATGCAGCAAATGCCGAGCTTGCTACTATTGAAAAGAGAATACGCAAAGCTGGAGATGAACGTCTATTCTATCTTGCTGAAGCAATTAGACGCGGCATCACAATCCAGCAAATTCACCAATGGTGTGAAATAGATTTATTCTTCCTGCAAAAGTTTGAAAATATTATTAAGCTTGAAGACACTTTACGCCAAAATGTTGGTGATCTGGAAACATTACTACTTGCGAAAAAGAGAGGATTCGCCGATTCCATCATCGCGAAGCTTTGGAATACAACAGAAATTGAAATTTATGAAACCCGAAAACAAGAAGGAATTGTTCCAGTCTATAAAATGGTCGATACATGTGCAGCTGAATTTGAATCAGCAACACCTTATTACTACGGAACATTTGCTGACGAAAATGAATCAATCGTAACGGACCGTAAAAGCGTGATTGTTCTCGGTTCAGGTCCAATCCGGATTGGACAGGGAGTGGAGTTCGATTATGCGACTGTTCACTCTGTTTGGGCGATTAACCAAGCGGGTTATGAAGCAATCATCATCAACAACAACCCTGAAACAGTTTCAACAGACTTCAGCATTTCAGATAAGCTATATTTTGAGCCATTAACAATTGAAGATGTTATGCATATCGTCGATTTAGAACAACCTGAGGGTGTGGTTGTCCAATTTGGTGGTCAAACAGCTATCAATCTAGCAAGTGCTTTATCTGAGCGAGGAGTAAAAATCCTAGGTACATCCTTAGAAGACTTAGACCGTGCTGAGAACAGAGATAAATTCGAGCAAACGGTTGTTTCGCTAGGTATCCCACAACCCAAAGGGAAAACCGCAACTTCAGTTAAAGAAGCAGTGGTAATTGCAGAATCAATAGGTTACCCAGTACTAGTCAGACCTTCTTATGTATTAGGTGGAAGAGCAATGGAGATTGTCTATCAAACAGAAGAGCTCCTTCATTATATGGAAAATGCCGTGAAAATCAATCCGCAGCATCCGGTCCTTATTGACCGCTATTTAACGGGTAAAGAAATTGAAGTAGATGCAATTTCAGATGGAGAAACAGTGTATATTCCAGGAATCATGGAACATATCGAACGTGCAGGAGTTCACTCAGGTGACTCAATTGCCGTATATCCTCCACAAACAATTACTGAGCATGTAAAACAACAAATCATTGACCATACAATCGCACTTGCAAAAGGTTTAAACATTATCGGTCTATTGAACATCCAATTTGTTGTCTATAACGAAGAAGTGTTTGTAATTGAAGTAAACCCAAGGTCAAGCCGTACAGTACCATTTTTAAGTAAAATCACTGGCGTACCAATGGCGAACATTGCGACAAAGGTTATTCTCGGTCAATCTTTACCTTCATTAGGATATACAACAGGATTACACCCAGAAAGTGAAGGCGTGTATGTTAAGGTTCCTGTCTTCTCATTTGCGAAGCTTCGCAATGTGGACATTTCCCTAGGGCCTGAAATGAAATCGACAGGGGAAGTTATGGGGAAAGACTATACGTTAGAAAAAGCATTATACAAGGGGCTAGTAGCTTCAGGAATCTCGATTCCAAATTACGGCTCAGTGTTATTAACGGTAGCAGATAAAGACAAGGAAGAAGCTCTTGAAATTGCAAAACGCTTTGCTACAATTGGCTATCAGCTTCTTGCAACAAGTGGAACTGCTAGCTACTTACAGAAGGCAAACATACCGGTTACGGTTGTAAATAAAATCGGATCAGAAACACCAAATTTAATTGATGTCATCCGTCAAGGTAAAGCACAATTCGTTATCAACACATTAACAAAAGGAAAGCAGCCAGCAAGAGATGGCTTTAGAATTCGCCGTGAAACTGTTGAAAATGGAGTTGCATGCTTAACTTCATTAGATACAGCTAAAGCAATTGTGAAAGTTCTAGAATCAATGACATTCTCAAGCGAATCAATGGGTTCACGCGACGGGAAGCGTGAGGTGGTGCATTCATGATTAAAAAGGAACAAATGAAGGTTGTAAGCCATTTTCAAATTGCAGAGGATATTTTTGAGCTTACATTAGCTGGAGCATTGGTGCAGGTAATGGGTGAGCCAGGGCAATTTGTCCATGTAAAAGTTAGTGATGGAATTGACCCTTTGTTACGAAGACCTATTAGTATTGCAAATATTAACCAAGAAAAACAAGAATTCACACTAATTTACCGAAAGGAAGGACTCGGAACACGGGTCCTTTCTGAAAAAAATGCAGACCAATCAGTCGATGTCCTTGGCCCACTAGGAAATGGATTTCCTGTAGATGAAGTCAGTCAAGGTGAAACTGCATTGCTTGTCGGTGGAGGTATCGGCGTTCCACCACTCTATGAATTATCTAAGCAATTAGTTGCAAAGGGTGTAAATGTCATTCATGTACTTGGATTTCAATCCAAATCAGCTGTTTTTTATGAGGAAAGGTTTACTGAACTTGGTGACACTTATATCGCTACAGTTGATGGGTCTGTTGGAACCAAAGGATTTGTGACAGATGTCATCACAAATTCCGGCATTACATTTGATACCCTTTATTCATGTGGTCCAACACCGATGCTTAAGGCACTAGAAAATGCGTATCCTGACCGAAATGCATATATCTCTTTAGAAGAAAGAATGGGCTGCGGCATTGGTGCATGCTTTGCATGTGTCTGTCATCTTCAAAATGATCCAGACGGGTCTTCCTATAAAAAGGTTTGTAGTGATGGTCCAGTATTTAAGGTTGGAGAGGTGGTACTATGAACAGACTTCAGGTTGAACTACCAGGCTTATCACTTAAAAATCCAATCATGCCAGCATCCGGTTGCTTTGGATTCGGTAAAGAATACTCGAAATTTTATGATTTGAGTAGTCTAGGTGCAATCATGATTAAGGCTACAACTGTAGAGCCAAGATTCGGCAATCCAACTCCTCGCGTGGCCGAAACAAGCGCAGGGATGTTAAATGCTATCGGATTACAAAATCCTGGACTTGAAAAAGTTTTGTCCGAAGAGCTCCCATGGCTAGAGCAATTTGATGTACCGATAATCGCAAATGTCGCAGGTTCACAAATTGAAGACTATGTTGAAGTGGCAAGAGAAATATCAAAAGCACCAAATGTGCATGCACTAGAATTAAATATTTCATGTCCGAATGTTAAAACAGGGGGAATTGCCTTCGGTACCATTCCTGAGGTTGCGGCAGAGTTAACGAAATATGTGAAAGAAGCATCAAGTGTACCGGTTTATGTAAAATTATCACCTAATGTTTCAAACATTGTTGAAATGGCTAAAGCGATTGAAGAAGCGGGCGCAGATGGTTTAACAATGATTAACACATTAATCGGCATGCGCATTGACCTTAAAACCGGAAATCCAATTTTAGCAAATAAAACAGGTGGATTATCAGGTCCAGCAATCAAACCTGTTGCAATTCGAATGATTCATGAAGTAAGTCAGGCTGTGTCCATTCCAATCATCGGTATGGGTGGCGTTCAAACAGCTGAAGATGTGCTTGAATATTTTTATGCTGGTGCGAGTGCTGTCGCTGTAGGGACCGCCAATTTCGTTGACCCATTTGTTTGCCCTACAATCATTGAAGAGCTTCCAAGTTTACTAGATAAATACGGATTTGATCATATTTCAGAATGTCAGGGAAGGAGCTGGAAATAATGGAACGACCACTAATTATCGCTCTTGATTTTCCAAACCTAAAGGAGGCAAAAGCTTTTCTAAACGAATTCGAAGAGGAAAAGCTATTCGTTAAGGTTGGAATGGAATTATTTTATCAAGAAGGGCCATCCGTTATTCATTTTTTAAAAGACCAAGGCCACTCCATTTTTCTAGATTTAAAGCTTCATGATATTCCAAATACCGTATATTCCGCAATGAAGCGTCTTGCAGGGCTTGGCGTTGACTTAGTTAATGTTCATGCTGCAGGTGGCGTAAAAATGATGGCAGCAGCTCGTGAAGGTCTAGAGGCTGGAACTCTCTCAGGACAAACAAGGCCAAAGTGTATCGCTGTAACTCAACTTACTAGCACTACTGAAGACGTAATGAGAAATGAATTGCTGATTGAACGTGATCTATTAGATGTGGTTGTTGAATATGCAGCATTAACGAAAAAAAGCGGCTTGAATGGTGTTGTCTGCTCCTCCCTTGAAGTTCCGGTAATCAACAAAAGCCTAGGAAATGAATTCATGACTGTAACGCCGGGAATTCGTCAGGCGAATGATGAAGTAGGAGATCAAGCGCGGGTTGTTACACCTGAAAAAGCAAGAGAATTAGGATCCACTGCGATTGTAGTTGGTCGATCGATCACACGCGCAACTAACCCGTTACAAACATATAACCAAATGAAAGCAGCATGGGAAGGGGTACGAGTATGAATAAAGAAATAGCAGGACATTTATTAGAGATAGGTGCGGTATTTTTACAGCCAAATGACCCATTTACTTGGTCTTCAGGATTAAAATCTCCTATCTATTGCGACAATCGTATGACCCTTTCTTTCCCTAAAGTTCGTCAGGAAATTGCAAAGGGATTATCTGAATTGATTACGACCCATTATCCCGAAGCAGAGGTGATTGCTGGAACGGCAACTGCAGGAATTCCTCATGCAGCATGGGTAAGTGATGTTTTACATTTGCCAATGGTCTATGTTCGAAGTAAGGCAAAGGCACATGGTAAAGGAAATCAAATCGAAGGTAAGGTAGCACAGGGACAAAAAGTAGTGGTTATTGAAGACCTTATTTCAACAGGTAGTAGTGCGATAACTGCTGCCCAAGCCCTTCAAGAAGCAGGTTGTGAAGTATTAGGCATCGTGGCAATCTTCTCATATCAGCTTCAAGCAGCTGCAGAACGTTTAAAAGCAGCAGAACTTTCTGCGCATACATTAACAGATTATCCTATATTAATCGAGGTTGCTTTAGAAAAAAATGTAGTGTCGGAAAATGATATTGAGAGTCTCCAAAGCTGGCGTGAAAACCCAGCTGAATGGAATACAAGTAAAATCTAAAAAAGCCCTAGGAATGATATCGTTCCTAGGGTTTTCTATGTTTAAGTATTACATCTTCTTCTGGTGTAACATATACGGTTTGTTGATTGTCATAGATCACATAACCAGGCTTTGATCCATTCGGTTTTTTTACATAACGTACCAATGTGTAATCAACCGGTACAGAGGATGAGTTTTTAGCCTTACTGAAATACGCTGCAATTGTCGCAGCCTCAAGGATAGTTTCGTTTGCTGGTTGTTTACTTCTAATAATGACATGCGAACCAGGAATGTCTTTCGTGTGTAGCCAAATATCATCTCTTGCTGCTAATTTATTTGTTAAATAATCATTTTGTTTATTGTTCTTACCGACAAGGATTTCTGTTCCATCACTTGCTATATAATGCTCAATGGACGGTTTCGTAGGCTTCATTTTTTTATGACCTTTTTGTTGCTTGTTTTTAAGATAGCCTTCCTCCATGAGTTCCTCACGAATTTCCTGTAAATCCTTTGGCGCAGCAGATTCGATTTGCTGTAACAAAGAGTCAAAATAGGCAATTTCTTCATTGGCCTTCTCAATTTGATGTTCTACATAGGCAACTGCATTCTTTGCCTTCTGGTATTTAGAAAAATAGCTTTGTGCATTTTCGGATGGTGTTTTTTGGGGATTTAACGGGATGTTTACCATCTCATTGTCTTCGGAGTAGTAATTTAACACCTCTATCCCCTTATCGCCCCGAGTTATTGCATACATATTTGCTGTCACTAGTTCGCCAAAGAGCTTATATTTTTCAGCTTTTTCTGATTCAACTAAGGTTGCTTCTAGCTTTTTTATTTTCTTCTCGTTTTTCGTTTTTTCATTGACTATAAAACGCTCTAGATCATTTCCTTGTTGTTTAACTCTGTCACGTTCTGCTTTCCCAAAATAAAAACGATCCAACATATTACTAATCGAAGCGAATTCTTTAACCTCACCACCAATATGATGTAGGGGAAGGATATAGAAATAGTCCTTCTGACCTTTTGTAATAATCTGGGGTGTAATCTGATTTTGCTTAATGGTCTCAATCATCGACAAAAATGGTCCCGGCAATGTTTTGCGATTGGCTATTCCGGCTTGAAATACAACTTCCTTTGCAAAAAGCGGGGAAATACCGGAAAATTTATTCACAATTTGTTGATCTAATTTGCCGGCATTAAAGTCGATTTTTTTCAAAAATGCTTCTTCATCGACTGTAAATGGATCCGTCTTTTCTTGTACGGGTGGTGCAACATATGTATATCCTGGTAGTATCGTGCGGTGACGATTGAACGCAGGTGAAATATGCTTAATACTATCTAGGATTGTCCTTTTTGTCGTATCAACAAGAATGATATTACTATGTCTACCCATAATCTCAATGATTAGTTGTTTGAAAGAGACATCACCAAGTTCATTTCTACCTTTCAGGTCAAAGATGATGATTCGGTCCATATCTACCTGCTGGATATTTTCTATAATGCTACCCTCAAGATGCTTTCGGAGGAGCATACAAAACATCGGCGGTTCTTGTGGATTATCATAGGATTCATTTGTTACATGAATACGTGCGTAGCTAGGGTGTGCAGAAAGCAGTAGCTTATGATTCCTTCCATTTGAACGAACCTGAAAAATTAATTCATTTTTATATGGTTGATAGATTTTTGAAATTCTTCCATTTTCAAGTGTTTGTTGCAATTCATCCACAATTGCATGCGTGAATATTCCATCGAATGTCATAGATATTTCCTCTTTTCCTTATCAATAGAAGAATGACTTCTATTTCTCTTCAATCTAATTGTACCAACTAATCGGTTACTTAAAAAAAGTATAGCATTTTTTTGGACGAGACTGAATAAGCTTTCATAGATAGAACATTAATCATCAGAAGTCTTCCACTTCTAATGATTATGTTCAAGCCTCCGGCGGATGCCACGATTTTTCAAAGGAAATTTTTCGAGCGATAAGATCAAAGACTAATAACGCCACATCCTGTGGCA
>NZ_JBALOP010000002.1:164326-294228 GCF_036962685.1 Bacillus sp. JJ1566
TGGGCCTAAAAATCGGGCGGCAAATACGCAAGGCGCATTTGATTTATGATTTATTGTGAGGGGTGTGTAAAAGACGGATGAAGTGGTATGAGCTTAGGTCAGAAGAGGTCGAAAAAAAAGTTAATACAAGCCTTTCCAAGGGTCTTACCGACCAAGAGGTAAAACAGCGACAAAAGCAATTTGGATATAATGAATTGAAGGAAGCAGAACGCCCTTCAGCACTTTTGCTTTTTTTAGCTCAGTTTAAGGATTTCATGGTACTTGTATTACTTGCGGCAACTCTTGTTTCGGGGTTGTTGGGAGAATACATTGATGCTATCGCAATTATGGCAATTGTTCTAATCAACGGATTCTTAGGTTTTTTCCAGGAACGTAAGGCTGAAAAATCACTACAAGCCTTAAAGGAGCTTTCTGCACCTCAAGTGAATGTTTTCCGAAATAATGAATGGGTTCGAATTCTTTCGAAGGAACTCGTGATCGGGGATATTATTAAATTCACTAGTGGTGACCGGATTGGAGCCGATATACGTTTAGTTGATGTGAAGAGCTTAGAAATTGAAGAATCGGCACTTACAGGGGAATCCGTTCCGGTTACAAAGCATGTTGAAGCGATACGCGAAGGTGACGTTTCACTTGGTGACCAAGAAAATATGGCCTTTATGGGAACGATGGTGACACGTGGTAGTGGTATTGGGATCGTAGTTGGAACTGGTATGAATACGGCTATGGGTCAAATTGCAGAGCTTCTTCAGTCAGCACAAGCGATGATCACACCATTACAAAGAAGATTAGAGCAGTTAGGAAAAATCTTAATAACAGTTGCATTGATTTTAACTCTTTTAGTCGTCATTGTAGGAGTTATTAATGGACATGAACTCTATGAGATGTTCCTTGCGGGAGTTTCGTTGGCTGTTGCTGCAATACCAGAAGGGCTACCAGCTATTGTTACGGTTGCACTTTCCTTAGGTGTTCAACGAATGATTAAGAAAAATGCGATTGTCCGTCGCTTGCCGGCTGTTGAAACATTAGGCTGTGCATCGGTGATATGCTCAGATAAGACAGGCACAATGACTCAAAATAAAATGACGGTTACACATCTTTGGTCTGGGGGCAAGACCTGGTCTGTTTCAGGTACAGGCTATGATGTAAATGGGAAATTTTTTGCAGGAGAAAAAGAAATCAAACCCTCCGATCATAAAACCCTTCAACAATTATTAACCTTTGGCGTTTTATGTAATAACGCATCATTAAAGAAAAAAGAGGAGACAATCGTCATTGACGGTGATCCGACTGAAGGTGCACTTCTTGTAGCAGGTATTAAAGCTGGCCTTACGAATGAATTTTTAGCTGGGCAATTTGATATTGTTGAAGAGTTCCCATTTGATTCTGCCAGAAAAATGATGAGTGTCATCGTCAAAGACAAAGCTGGTAACCAGTTTGTTGTTACAAAGGGTGCACCAGACGTTTTACTTGGTGTAAGCAAATCGGTCCTTTGGGATCATAAACAACAAGCTTTAACAGTAGATTACGAGAATAAAATTAAATATGCGATTGAAGAACTTGCTTCAGATGCCCTCCGTACGATAGCGGTTGGCTTTAAATCATTAAGACCGAACCAAAAATTAGTATCGGAACGTGAAGCAGAAAGCGATTTAACTTTTATTGGAATCCAAGGGATGATTGATCCGCCACGTCCAGAGGTAAAAGCAGCTGTTAAAGAATGTAAGGATGCAGGAATTAAGACAATAATGATCACAGGTGACCATCTCATTACAGCTAAAGCAATTGCTACTCAGCTAGGTATTCTACCAACTGGTGGTAAAGTCCTTGATGGATATGCTCTTTCAAAAATGGATGTAGAGGAGCTTGAGGATATTGTCGATGATGTTTATGTATATGCAAGGGTATCGCCTGAACATAAGCTAAAAATCGTAAAAGCCCTACAAAGTAGGGGACATATCGTTGCGATGACTGGTGATGGTGTAAACGACGCTCCAGCAATTAAAGCATCTGATATCGGGATTGCTATGGGAATTACTGGAACAGATGTTGCAAAGGAAGCTTCCTCACTCATTTTACTCGATGATAATTTTGCGACAATTAAAGCTGCAATTAAAGAAGGACGAAATATCTATGAAAATATTAGAAAGTTTATCCGTTATTTATTAGCTTCCAATGTCGGTGAAATACTTGTTATGCTATTTGCAATGTTAATGGGCCTTCCATTGCCACTCGTTCCAATTCAAATTCTTTGGGTTAACCTCGTAACAGATGGATTGCCTGCAATGGCTTTAGGACTTGACCAACCAGAAGGAAATTTAATGAAACATGGGCCACGACATCCAAAGGAAGGGGTGTTTGCAAGAGGATTGGGCTGGAAAATTATTAGCCGTGGATTCTTAATCGGTATTGCGACCCTAGCTGCCTTTTTGGTCGTGTATCATAGGGACCCAAATAATTTAGGCTATGCGCAAACAATCGCGTTTGCAACACTTGTTATGGCTCAGTTAATCCATGTATTTGATTGCCGAAGCGAACGATCTATTTTCCATCGAAATCCATTCCAAAATATGTACTTAGTTTGGGCGGTAATTTCATCTGTTCTATTGATGCTAATTGTTATTTATTATCCGCCATTACAACCAGTCTTCAAGACATATGCTATTGCACCAAGAGATTGGCTCCTAGTGATTGGAATGTCAGCGATCCCAACTTTCCTACTAGCAGGATCGTTATTAACAAGCAAGCGTTCAACTGCCCGTGCATAAAATTGATTTAGACTTGGAATTTAAATATAAAACTATGTTATAATTCATGAGGTAGTGGAGTTTATACTCTATTACCTTTTTTCATTTGCCTACGAACTATTCGATTTTAGAAAACAATGGTAAAATAAGTATAGTTTATTACGAATGTATACATATAGCGAATCACCTGTTATGTTAGATTGGAAGTGATATGATGATTGCAAGTATGACAGGTTTTGGACGTGCCAGAAAAGAAACAAACGCATTTTTCGTTCATGCAGAGCTGAAATCTGTAAACCACCGATTCTGTGAAATCAATATAAGATTACCTAGACAACTACTGTTTCTTGAGGATAAAATAAAAAAAGTAATAGTCGAGCATGTAAAAAGAGGTCGAGTCGAAGTATTTCTTACAATTGAAGGCGGAGGACTTGTTTCGAAAACAATCTCCATTGATTGGGATTTATTAGATACCCTAGTTACATCAACTAGAAAAATCCAAGAAAAATACCAGCTAACAGATCAAATCACAACTGGGCAACTGCTTTCAAATGAAAATATTCTTTCCATCGAAGAAAAAGAAATGGAGAATCATGAACTAGAATCGACTGTCCTTGAGGTCATTGAAAGTGCAGCACTGCAATTGAGACAAATGAGGGAAGTTGAAGGTAAGAAATTAATCGAAGATATTTTTTTATTTCTTGGACAAATTGAAGAGAATGTACATATAATCAAAGAATATGCACCAAAAGTAGTTACCCATTATCGCGACCGCATCGAAAAAAGAATCAAGGAATATGTGGGAAATGAATTTGATGAAAATCGAATTCTCACAGAGGTTGCATTATTTGCGGAAAAAGCTGATATCAGTGAAGAACTAACACGACTAGAAAGTCACATTAGTCAATTTAGAGAAACTGTAAAAACAAATGAACCAATTGGTAGAAAACTCGATTTTATCGTTCAAGAAATGAACAGGGAAACGAATACTATCGGTTCAAAGGCAAACGACCCTTTAATTGCAAAACATGTAGTGGAAATGAAAAGCTTACTAGAGAAAATAAAAGAGCAAGTTCAAAATATTGAATAAGCTTGATTATAAAGCCATTTTCGCGGCAAAAATAGAGGGGTATATACTGGGGGAGATTAAGTGCAAATCAAATTAATAAATATTGGATTCGGAAATATTGTCTCGGCCAACAGAATTATTTCAATCGTGAGTCCCGAATCTGCTCCAATTAAACGTATTATTCAAGATGCAAGGGATCGAGGAATGCTCATTGATGCTACGTATGGCAGAAGGACGCGTGCTGTTATGATTATGGATAGTGACCATATTATACTATCTGCAGTCCAGCCAGAGACAGTTGCACAAAGACTATCTAAAGAAGATGAGCTAACAGACGAAGGGTAGGGTTAAGGACGAATGAAAGAAAGAGGTTTACTAATTGTTTTATCGGGTCCATCTGGTGTGGGAAAAGGAACTGTCAGAAAAGCGATTTTTTCACAGCCTGATACAAAATTTCAATACTCCATTTCTATGACGACAAGAAAGCCTCGTGAAGGAGAGGTGGACGGTGTCGATTACTTCTTCAAATCTAAGGAAGAATTTGAAGCTTTAATTGAGAACAACAAGCTGCTTGAATGGGCAGAGTATGTTGGGAACTATTATGGAACCCCAATTGACTACGTCGAATCAACCTTACAAGAAGGGAAAGATGTTTTTCTAGAAATTGAAGTACAAGGTGCACTTCAAGTAAGGAAATCATTCCCAGAAGGTCTATTCATTTTCTTAGCGCCACCAAGTCTAAAAGAATTAAAGAACAGAATCGTTACGAGGGGTACTGAAACTGATGATTTAATTCTTAACAGAATGAAGGTGGCAAAAGAGGAAATTGAAATGATGGACGCATATGATTATGTTGTTGAAAATGATCAGGTTGAGCTTGCCTGCAATCGGATTAATGCGATCGTAACAGCTGAACATTGTCGCCGTGACCGTGTGGCAAGACGCTATAAACAAATGCTGGAGGTAGATTTTTAATGTTAAATCCGTCTATAGATTCACTATTAAATAAATTAAATTCCAAATATACACTTGTGACTGTTGCTGCTAAAAGGGCAAGAGATATGCAAGAAAAAAATGATGGAATGGTACAAAAGCCTGTTTCCTTTAAATCAGTTGGTAAAGCACTAGAAGAAATTGATGCTGGTCTCCTTTATTATTCAACTGATAATAAAAACGCTGTTGATACAACACCAACAACTAATGAATAACCAAAAATAACAACCTCTCATGTAGGTTGTTATTTTTTTCAATAGGTAATGTATTTTGATGTCTAGCTAAAACGCTTAGCCCCTCGAGTTCATCATTCAAATCACTCCAGAAATCAGGGATTTCCTGCGTGATTCGAATTATGCTTGTCGGACTTGCACATGATGTGCTGACGTCTACGTTTGCCACAGGACGTGGCGGCTTTTAGTAGACGTTCATCTAAATTATTTTTAGCTTTTCTAATAAGGGGGATTAAAATGCTGGGTAAAAAAATACTGCTTTGCGTAAGTGGTGGGATTGCGGTATATAAGGCTGCAGCTTTAACAAGTAAGCTAACCCAAGCTGGTGCCAAAGTAAAAGTGATGATGAGTGAATCTGCAATGAAATTTGTTACTCCGTTAACATTCCAAGCACTCTCAAGAAATGATGTGTATTTTGATACTTTCGATGAAAAAAATCCTGCTGTTATCGCACATATTGATCTTGCTGATTGGGCTGACCTGGTTGTCGTTGCACCTGCAACGGCGAATACAATCGGTAAGCTTGCAACTGGAATTGCGGATAATATGATTACCACAACATTGCTAGCAACTACAGCTCCTGTTTGGATTGCTCCGGCGATGAACGTCCATATGTACGACCATCCTGCGGTAATACGCAATATTGATATTTTAGTAAAGGATGGGTATCAGTTTATTGAACCATCTGAAGGGTATTTAGCGTGTGGCTATGTTGGTAAAGGGCGTCTGGAAGAGCCAGAAAAAATCGTCGAACTCATTACTTCCCATTTTTCAGTGTCACCATTACTTCAAGGTAAAAAGATCTTAATTACAGCAGGACCAACACGTGAAAAGATCGATCCAGTTCGATTCTTTACAAATCGATCAACAGGAAAAATGGGCTATGCGATAGCTGAGGCAGCAACTAAAATGGGTGCAGAAGTTACCTTAATTTCTGGACCAACTACTATTTCAGCCCCTCCTAATGTGAAAGTGATTCCTGTTGAATCCGCTGAAGAAATGTATACACAAGTCATGTCCTTTTATAAACAAAGTGATATTGTCATTAAATCAGCAGCTGTTGCCGATTATCGTCCAAAGCAGGTGTATGATGGAAAAATGAAAAAGAAGACCGGGGATCTTGTTCTAGAACTTGAGAGAACAACAGATATTTTAAAAACTTTAGGTGAGAAAAAGGAACACCAACTTTTAGTTGGTTTTGCAGCTGAGACAGACAATATTGAAGAATATGCAAAAGGGAAACTAACCTCGAAAAATCTTGATATGATCGTTGCCAATAATGTGACGACAGAGGGAGCGGGATTTGGGACAGACACAAATCTTGTAACTTTCTACAAAAAGGATGGAACTCATAAAGAATTACCAATGATGACAAAGCTTGATGTTGCAAAAGCTTTATTACGTGAAGTGAAACAGATGATGGATGGCGAAAAGAAATGAAAATTGCCAGTATAATTGTTGATGTTCCTGCAATGCAAACAGATAAACCATATGATTATATCGTTCCTGATAAATGGAGTGACGTAATTGTACCGGGAATGAGGGTAGTTGTCCCATTTGGTCCCCGTAAAGTCCAGGGCTTTGTAATGAGTCTATCAAAAAGGAGCGAAGTAGATAAGCTGAAGGAACTTCACTCCTTGCTTGATCTCACACCTGCTTTGAACGAAGAGCTTCTCCATATTGGCAAATGGCTAACGGAAAAGACACTTTGCTTTACGATATCTGCCTTACAAGCGATGCTACCATCTGCAATGCGGGCGAAATATGAGAAAGAAATAAGACTTCTTGACCCGTCAAAAAGAAATGAATTGGAACCGGCGATTCAAGCTTCTTTTGAACAGCATGATGAGGTTCATTGGGAAGATGCTGAAAAAGACGATTTATTGCATATTTACCAAAAGGATATTAAAAAAGGCCTTCTTGAGGTTGTCTACAATGTGAAAAATCGTAGCAATAAGAAAACGATGAAACAAGTGAAGCTATCACTTTCGATAGAGGAAGCTGAAAGATTGGTTCAAGAGCTATCAGCGACTGCGAAAAAACAGAAACAAGTACTCGAGTTCTTTCTCAAAAAGAATAAACCTATCTTTTTAAAGGAGCTTTTGCAGGAGGTTGGGGTTACTGATAGTACGATTCGAACAATGGTGAAGAAAGGTTTTATCACCGAACAAAATGTTGAGGTTTACCGGGATCCATATGCGGACAGGCATTTTGAGCAAACGGCACCAATGCCACTTACAATTGAACAGCAAAACGCGATATCTCCAATACTTGCCTCAATCGAAGATGTACTTCATAAAGTGTTTTTAATGTATGGTGTTACCGGAAGTGGAAAAACCGAGGTATATATGCAAGCGATTGATGCTGTATTAAAACAAGGCAAAGAAGCGATTGTACTTGTCCCTGAAATTTCACTTACCCCACAGATGGTAAGTCGATTTAAAGGGCGCTTTGGCTCCCGAGTGGCTGTGATGCATAGTGGACTTGGGATTGGCGAGAAATATGATGAGTGGCGAAAAATTTATCGTAAGGAAGTAAGTGTTGTAGTTGGAGCGAGGTCCGCCATATTTGCTCCGTTTGAAAATATTGGGATTATTATTATTGATGAAGAACATGAATCAAGCTATAAACAGGAAGATAATCCGCGATACCATGCGCGAGATGTCGCGATTTTCCGTGGTCAGCTACATAATGCTCCTGTTATTTTAGGAAGTGCAACACCGACTCTTGAATCCTTTGCACGTGCATCAAAGAATGTTTATGAACTTATTACATTAAAGGAAAGAGTCAACAACAGGCCATTACCGACTGTTGAAATAGTCGATATGCGCGAAGAATTACGTAACGGGAATCGTTCGATGTTCTCAAGCTCTTTATTTGAAAAGCTTACAGCAAGACTTGAACGGAACGAACAGTCGGTTTTATTTTTAAATAAACGTGGCCATTCCTCTTTTGTTATGTGCAGAGATTGTGGGTATGTCGCAAATTGCCCGCATTGTGATATTTCGCTTACCTATCACAGATTACATCACCGCCTAAAATGCCATTATTGTGGCTATGAAACATTCATGCCTAATACATGTAATGAATGTGGTAGTGAGCATATCCGATTCTTTGGAACGGGTACGCAGAAGGTAGAAGAAGAACTTGCGAAGGTTTTACCAGAAGCTAGGGTCATTCGAATGGATGTTGATACAACAAGCCGAAAAGGTGCCCATGAGAAATTACTGAAGGAATTCGGTGACGGGAGAGCAGATATATTATTAGGAACACAAATGATTGCAAAAGGATTAGATTTTCCAAATGTCACATTGGTTGGTGTTCTAACTGCAGATACGATGCTAAATCTTCCAGATTTTCGTTCGTCAGAAAAAACATTTCAGCTCCTTACCCAGGTTAGCGGAAGAGCAGGACGTCATGAGCTGCCAGGTGAGGTTGTGATTCAAAGCTATACACCGGAGCATTATAGCATTGAACTTGCAAGCCATCATAATTTTGATGGATTCTACCAAAATGAAATGCGTATTAGAAAGGCTCATGCCTATCCACCTTATTATTATCTGGCTTTAGTAACTGTAACACACCCTGAGCTAACAAAAACGGTGGATGTTGCTGAAAAAATTGCAATCTATTTACGCAAAGCTTTATCAAATCAATCCATTATTTTAGGACCGGTGACATCACCGATTGCTCGCATTAATAATAGATATCGATACCAATGCATGATAAAATACAAAAATGAGCCAAATCTTAATAAGCTTTTAAAAGGAATACTGGATCGTTACCAAAGAGAAATTGCACAAAACTCACTCACATTATCAATTGACTTAAACCCATATATCATGATGTAGTTTAAAGTTATGGTGAAAAGTATAGACTAGTAAAAAAGTAGAATGTTGGAGGAACTTCGCTTGGCTTTATTACCAATTGTTAAATATCCAAATGAAATACTTGAGGTTGAATGTGAAAAGGTGACCACCTTTGACCGAAAGCTATCGAAACTAATAAAAGATATGTATGATACAATGCTTGAGGCGGACGGCGTAGGCTTGGCCGCCCCTCAGGTTGGAATTGCAAAACAAATCGCCATCGTTGAAATTGGGGACGAGAGCGGACTTATTGAATTAATTAATCCTGTGATCCTTGAGCGAAAAGGTGAACAGGTAGGTCCAGAAGGCTGTCTCAGTTTTCCGGACCTTTTTGGTGAAGTAACACGCAATAATTACGTAAAGGTGAGAGCCCAAAATCGACGAGGGAAAACTTACATAATCGAGGCAAATGAATTCTTAGCTCGTGCGATTCAGCATGAAATTGATCACCTTCACGGCATTTTATTTACCTCCAAGGTAAATCGTTTTTATGAAGAAGGAGAAATTGAAGGGTAGGTAATGACATGGAACGTATTGTATTTATGGGTACTCCAGACTTTTCAGTACCTGTTTTACGTCAAATAATAGAAGATGGCTACGAGGTTGTAGCTGTTGTGACACAACCAGACAGACCAGTTGGAAGAAAAAGAGTTTTAACTCCTCCACCCGTTAAAGTTGAGGCGTTAAAACACAATATCCCAGTCCTGCAACCAAATAAAATAAGAGAAAGACAAGAAATTGAACAAGTACTAAGCTATAAGCCTGATTTAATCATAACCGCTGCATTTGGACAAATCCTGCCAAAAGAATTATTAGAAGCTCCTAAGTATGGATGTATAAATGTCCATGCATCATTACTTCCTGAGCTTAGAGGTGGAGCACCAATTCATTATTCAATCCTTCAAGGAAAGAAAAAAACAGGTGTTACCATCATGTATATGGTCGAAAAGCTAGATGCAGGGGATATTTTAACACAAGTAGAAATTCCAATATTAGAAACAGACCATGTTGGTTCATTACATGACAAACTAAGCGTGGCTGGTTTAAAGCTTTTATCAGAAACAATTCCATTACTTTTAGATGATAAAATAACACCGATTAAACAGGATGATTCCAAAGCGACATTTGCCTCAAACATAAAACGCGAACAGGAAAAGATAGACTGGACAAAAGATGGGGAAGATATTTATAACCATATTCGTGGGCTACACCCATGGCCTGTCGCATATACCACATTAAATGAGGATGTAATGAAAATCTGGTGGGGTGAGAAGGTACCTTCATCTACCCCTAAAAAGAGCGGCACTGTTGTTTCAATTGAAAAAGATGGGTTTATTGTTTCGACTGGGAATACTACTTTTATCAAAATCACCCAATTACAGCCTGCAGGAAAGAAAAAGATGAGTGCAGAGCAATTCTTGATGGGGGCAAGTATACAGGTAGGAACTCAGTTAGGAGACAATAATGACGAAGACTAATGTTCGAAATGTAGCACTTGAAATTTTATTGCAAATTGAAAAAAATCAAGCCTATAGTAATCTTCTATTGAATCAAATGATTAAAAAGCATGAGGTTAGTGGAAAAGATGTAGGTCTCCTCACAGAAATTGTCTATGGAACAATCCAACGCCGTGATACACTGGATTTTTATTTAGCTCCTTTTTTAAAAAAGAGCAAAAAGCTGGATCAATGGGTGAGAATTTTATTAAGACTTTCCCTTTACCAAATGCTCTTTTTAGACCGAGTACCAGAGCGAGCTATCTTTTTTGAGGCAGTCGAAATTGCTAAAAAAAGAGGGCATAAAGGTACAGCTTCACTTGTAAATGGTGTGCTGCGTTCGATTCAACGTGAGGGCGTACCGTCATTAGATCAACTAACAGATGAAGTGGAAAGAATCGCAATTGAAACAAGTCATCCGATTTGGCTTGTGAAGCGTTGGGTCCGTCAAATGGGGCTTGAAGAAACTCGAAAAATGTGTGAAGTCAATTGTTTGCCTCCAGAACAAACAGCTCGGGCCAATTTAATGAAAACAACAAAAGAAGAGCTTATTCACATGCTAGACGTGGATGGAATTGAAGCAGAAAAGGGAAGCGTTTCTGTAGATGCCATTAAAGCGGTTCGTGGAAATCTAGCCCATGCAAAAGCTTTTAAAGAAGGGTATTTTACCATTCAGGATGAGAGCTCCATGCTTGTAGCCCGTGCGCTTGGTGTCGAAAAAGACGATCAAATTCTTGATAGTTGCGCAGCACCTGGTGGTAAAACAACACATATTGCTGAATTACTGAATAACACAGGAAAGGTTTTTTCAATCGACCTTCACGAACATAAAATAAAATTAATCAATGAAGCTGTAAACCGATTGGGTTTAGAAAACGTTGAAACAAAAGCACTTGATAGTCGAAAAGCAAGGGAATTTTTCGAAGCCGGGAGCTTTGATCGAATTCTTGTCGATGCCCCTTGTTCGGGCTTTGGTGTTATTAGAAGAAAGCCAGACATTAAATATTCAAAATTAGAATCAGATAACGAAAACCTTGCAAAAATACAATTAGACATTTTAACTGCAGTATCATCTTTATTAAAAAAAGATGGTATACTCGTGTATAGCACGTGTACAATAGATTACGAAGAAAATGAGGGTGTCATCAAAACCTTCCTTGAACAACATAAAGATTTTATACTGGACGAAACAATCGAAAATTACCTGCCTGAAATAGTGAAACCATATATTAAAAATGGACAGCTACAGCTTTATCCACATTATTTTGGTACGGATGGATTTTATATTGCAAGATTAAGAAAGCAGGTGTAATGTATTGGAAGAAGTACAAACAACTAGAAGAAAAAAACAAAACTTACCAAATTCTAAACCATCCATTTATTCACTTCAATTAGAAGAACTTGAAAATTGGCTCATCGAAAATAGAGAGAAGAAATTTCGAGGGAATCAGATTTTTGAATGGCTCTACACGAAGCGGGTTACAACATTTAATGAGATGACAAACTTATCAAATGCATTACAACAAAAGCTTGCTGAGCATTTTACGATCACGACGCTTAATACAATTATTCAGCAAACATCTGCTGATGGAACAATGAAGTTTTTATTTGAACTCCATGATGGATATTCAATTGAAACGGTTTTAATGAGACATGGCTATGGAAACTCGATCTGTGTGACAACTCAGGTTGGTTGCCGAATCGGCTGTACCTTCTGTGCTTCAACATTGGGAGGACTTAAACGTAATCTGGAGGCTGGCGAAATTGTTGCCCAAGTTGTCAAGGTTCAAAAAGCATTAGATGAACTTGGTGAGCGAGTAAGTCATCTGGTTATCATGGGAATTGGTGAACCGTTTGATAATTATGATCAAATGCTTTCATTCCTAAAAATTATTAATCATGACAAAGGCTTAAATATAGGAGCCCGTCATATTACCGTTTCAACAAGTGGGATTATTCCAAAAATCTATAAGTTTGCAGATGAAAAATTACAAATAAATTTTGCAATCTCTTTACATGCACCTAATACAGAAATAAGAAGCAGGTTAATGCCGATTAATCGCGCCTATAAACTGCCAGACTTAATGGAAGCTGTACGCTATTATATTGAAAAAACAGGTAGAAGAATTAGCTTTGAATATGGGTTATTTGGTGGAGTCAACGATCAAGTTGAACATGCTGAAGAACTAGCAGAGCTATTAAAGGGAATTAAATGTCATGTTAACTTAATTCCAGTCAATTATGTTCCTGAGCGCGATTATGTAAGAACACCACGAGAACAGATCTTTGAATTTGAAAAGACATTAAAGAAGCATGGTGTGAATGTTACAATTCGACGTGAACAAGGTCATGATATCGATGCTGCCTGTGGTCAATTACGAGCAAAGGAGCGTAAAGAGGAGACGAGGTGAAACTTATGAAGTCGTTCTTTTTGACAAACCGGGGAAAAGTAAGGCAAATCAATGAGGATAGCTGTGGTGTTTACTATAACAAGGATGGACAAGTATTAGCTGTCGTGGCCGATGGAATGGGGGGACATTTAGCTGGTGATGTTGCAAGTCATATGACAACATCACAGCTTCAGTCCTTCTGGGAAGCAAGTGAAAAAATCACCACTTCCGAATCGGCAGAAGCGTGGCTAAAGGAACATATTTCAAAAATTAATACAAATCTTTACACCCATTCGCAAGAAAATGATGAATGCAAGGGTATGGGAACGACTGTTGTTGCCGCAATATGTACGGACCTATACACAACGGTGGCCCATATTGGTGATAGTCGCTGCTATTGTTTAAATAGTCATGGGTTTCAACAAATTACCGAAGATCATTCACTTGTTAATGAACTAGTTCGTTCTGGGCATATTTCTAAGGAAGATGCAGAGCATCATCCACGCAAAAATGTCGTTTTACGGGCCTTAGGTACGGAAACACTTGTTCAAATGGACTTAAAAACATTAATTTTAGATGAAGGCGATATGCTTTTAATATGCTCTGATGGCTTGTCTAATAAAGTCTCGGAGGCTGAATTAAAAAGCATTTTAGTAAGCAACAATTCAATCGAAAAAAAGTGCGAAGAACTCGTTCAATTGGCAAATGATAATGGTGGAGAAGATAATATCACACTCGTAATCGTGGATTACACGCCTGAAAGTGAGGGCGAATAATTCTATGCTTATTGGAAGACGATTAAGTGGACGCTATAAAATTCTCGAGGTCATTGGTGGAGGCGGGATGGCTAATGTATATCTTGCTCGTGACATCATCCTTGAAAGAGATGTAGCTATTAAGGTTCTCCGTTTAGATTTTTCAAATGACGAAGAATTTATCAAGCGCTTTAGACGCGAAGCCCATGCGGCAACAAGTTTGGCACACCCAAATGTTGTAAGCATATATGATGTTGGGGAAGAAGAGGATATTTATTATATCGTAATGGAATATGTGCCTGGCCAAACCTTAAAACAATACATACAGCGAAATGCACCGCTTCATCCAAAAGAAGCGATTAACATTATGTTGCAGCTAACATCTGCGATCACACATGCACACCAAAATCAGATTGTACACCGTGACATCAAGCCTCAAAATATCTTAATTGATCATGATGGAACAGTTAAGGTAACTGATTTTGGAATAGCAGTTGCACTAAGCTCAACAACCATTACTCAAACAAACTCTGTGCTAGGTTCGGTTCATTATTTATCGCCAGAACAAGCCCGAGGTGGTATGTCAACACGAAAGTCTGATATCTATTCACTTGGTATTGTTATGTTTGAACTTTTGACAGGTCGTGTTCCTTTTGAAGGTGAATCAGCAGTATCCATTGCTTTAAAGCATTTACAATCCGATACACCATCGCCAAAAAGATGGAATGCTACAATACCACAAAGTGTTGAAAATATTATTTTAAAAGCAACTGCAAAAGATCCTTTCCATCGCTTTGATTCGGTTGAAGAAATGGAAGAGGATTTGCAGACAGCTTTATTTCCAAATCGGTTAAACGAAGAAAAATTTGTAATACCAGATATGGACGATGAAGTGACAAAGGCCATTCCGATTATCAAGGATAATATTCCATTCTCTCATGAAACAGTGGTAAGAGACTCGCAGAAGAACACAAATCAGTCTGAGCAGGACGACCTAAAACCAAAGAAAAAGAAGAAGAAAAATAAGCTTTTAGTAACGCTTGCAATTATCTTTTTCTTTATCATTGCTGCTGGTGTAGCCGCAGTTACGGTTTTTCCGGCGTTATTCTTACCAAAGGATGTCGATGTTCCGAATGTTTCAAACATGGACTATGATCGAGCTGTTAACAAATTAAAGGAAGCTGGTTTTAAAATTGGTGACACAATTGAAATCAGTGACCAAGAAATACAAGAAGGCTATATAGTCCGAACTAATCCTGAAGCTGGAGCCTCAGTAAAAGAAGGTGCCACGATTGATTTATATGAAAGTACCGGTAAAAAGAAAGTGGCATTTAAGGATTATGTCGGTAAAGATTTCGAGGAAGTTAAAGCCAAATTAGATAAAGAAAATTATTTATATGTGTATCCTGAAGAAGAATATAGCGACAGTGCGCAAGGAACAATCCTTAAGCAATCAATCGAAGAAGGCGAAGAGGTAGTTCCAGAAGAAACAGAAGTAACTTTTACAATAAGTAAGGGACTTGAAACTATTAAACTTGCTGATTTATCAAAATATCCAGCAAATGCACTTGATGAATATGCTAATTCAACTGGTTTGAATATCGATTATAAAGAGGAACAATATTCAGATGTGATTCCAGCAGGCCAAGCTATTTCGCAAACACCTGAAAAGGGGGCGGAATTAACAAAGGGTGGTAAGGTCAAAGTAATCATGTCAAAAGGACCTGAACCAAAAGAGCCGAAAAACGTTAAGCGTACCATTCCGATTGATTACACGCCTGATGAGGAAGGTAATCCACAACTAGTGAAAATTTATATTCAGGATGCTGAGCATAAAATCACTCAACTATATAAACAGTTTGAAATTAAAGAAAAAACCTCAATCGAGATTACGTTTGTCATTAATCCTGGTGAAACTGCCTCATACATGGTGTCGATTGATAATGAACCTTCTCAGAGTGAGGAAATTCCGTATCCTGAAGAATAGGTTGTCGTTACGAATGAACTAAAACAAGGAGTGAAACTATGCCAGAAGGCAAAATCATAAAAGCGTTAAGCGGTTTTTATTATGTAAAAGACGAAAATGGGGAACTGATTCAATGTCGTGGTAGAGGGGTATTTCGAAAAAATAAAGTCACCCCCTTGGTAGGCGATAATATTGTTTATCAGGCAGAAAATGAAACCGATGGGTATGTTTTAGAAGTATTGGAACGAAAAAATGAATTGGTTCGTCCGCCAATTGCCAATGTTGATCAAGCTATTTTGGTTTTTTCAGCGATTAAACCTGATTTTAGTCCATTGTTGTTAGATCGCTTTCTTGTTTTAGTTGAATCGAACGATATCGAGCCTATCATTTGTATTAGCAAAACAGATTTAATTTCGGATGATGCGGTTCAAGAAATAGAGAGGTATGCAAGAAACTATCAGGAAATCGGCTACCATGTCCTGCTAACGTCTACAAAGGAAAGGGAAGGTCTTGACCAGTTGCTACCGTTATTGGATAATCAAATTTCGGTATTCGCTGGTCAATCCGGAGTTGGGAAGTCTTCGTTGTTAAATACAATTCGACCAGATTTAGAGTTGAAAACGGATGAAATTTCAACGTCGTTAGGTCGAGGAAAGCACACAACGA
The DNA here is from genome assembly GCF_036962685.1 of Bacillus sp. JJ1566. Lineage (NCBI taxonomy): Bacteria > Bacillati > Bacillota > Bacilli > Caryophanales > Bacillaceae > Bacillus > Bacillus sp. JJ1566. The sequence goes on from NZ_JBALOP010000002.1 coordinate 180,511, forward strand.
GGCATGTTGAATTAATTGAGGTTGGTAATGGACTTGTTGCGGATACTCCGGGATTTAGTTCATTGGAATTTCTTACAATTGAAGCAGACGAACTTTCATATTGTTTCCCGGAAATCTATAAAGCGGGAGCCAATTGCAAATTTCGTGGCTGCACACATATTTCTGAGCCGAAGTGTGCTGTCAGACATGGAGTTGAAGACGGTAGTATTGAACAATTTCGTTATGATCACTATGTAAGTTTTTATGAAGAAATAAAGGAAAGAAAGCCGAGGTATTAACCATGATTAAAATTGCACCATCCATTCTTTCAGCAGATTTTGCAAAGCTTGGAGAAGAGATCAAGGATGTTGAAAATGGGGGAGCAGACTATATTCATGTAGATGTCATGGATGGTCACTTTGTTCCAAATATTACAATCGGTCCACTTATCGTAGAAGCGATTCGACCGATTACTAAATTACCATTAGATGTTCATTTAATGATTGAAAATCCTGACCAATATATTCCGACCTTTGCAAAAGCTGGGGCAGATTTTTTAACGGTACATGTTGAGGCATGTCCGCATCTTCATCGTACCATTCAGTTAATTAAATCTCATGGTGTTAAAGCTGGTGTTGTATTAAACCCGGCAACTCCTGTTGATACGATTAAGCATGTAATTGAGGATATTGATTTAGTGCTGTTAATGACTGTAAATCCTGGATTTGGCGGGCAAAAGTTCATCCATTCTGTTCTTCCTAAAATCCAAGAAGTTGCGCAAATGGTGAAAGATAAGAACTTGAAGGTTGAAATTGAAGTTGACGGTGGAGTCAATGAAGAAACAGCAAAACTTTGCGTCGATGCTGGTGCAAATGTCCTAGTTGCCGGGTCAGCCGTTTATAATCAAGAAGATCGTAAATCAGCTATTGAAAAAATCCGTAATTTGTAAAAAAGAGCAGAAATCTCTGCTCTTTTTTTCTATGGTTTTATTGCATATTTTTTCTTAGTGCGTACTATGAATTAGTAATGAACTTCATTTGAATTGTACTTTTTTTAATCAATTAGGCATAAGAATATTTTAAGTAGGTTTACATGATTTTGCTTTTATTAATATGTACTATGGTACTATTTTTTTACATTTGAATATTATTAATAAGGTAGACTGTACGATTTCAATGAAAGTACGTGGATATTGCATTGAGGAGGGAAAGTATGAAATTTTATACAATTAAGTTACCAAGGTTCTTAGGTGGTATCGTCCGTGCGATGCTAGGGTCATTTAAAAAAGGATAAAAAAAGCACCGACCTTAGGTGCTTTTTTTTGTGCAAATTTTTAGCTCTTACATAGTGTAAGAGCTAAGCGTTTTTCTTTATTACACGCGTTCTACTTTACCAGATTTTAATGCTCTTGCAGAAACGTATACGCGTTTTGGTTTACCGTCAACTAAGATACGAACTTTTTGTAGGTTAGCTCCCCATGTACGCTTATTAGCGTTCATTGCGTGGGAACGAGCGTTACCAGTAGTAGTTTTTCTACCTGTTATTACACATTTACGTGCCATTCTATTTCCCTCCTTACATGCACAGCAACAATCAAACATAATCGCTTTCTTCATAGAAATACTTATATAATTTATCATAACTAATGCGATATTGCAATACTTCAAAGCTGTGCTTTAAAGGAAAAATACTTGTCAAGACATAGAAATTTTAAAAAGCTATATAATAAAAGGTAATGAATCCACACGGCAAACCTGATAATTACTTTTAAAATATGCGACATTATAGTAAAATGACTGTAGCCAAGGTGAACAAATAAAAGGGGGAGACTTTCATGTCCATCGAATTAAAAACGAAGTACGGACAAATTGATATATCGAACGATGTAATTGCAACGGTTGCTGGAGGAGCCGCGATTGATTGTTACGGGATCGTCGGAATGGCTTCTAGAAAGCAAATTAAAGATGGTATTTCTGAACTTTTACGTAAAGAAAATTTTGCTCGTGGTATTGTTGTTCGTCAGGAAAACGATGAAGTGCATATCGACATGTACATAATTGTAAGTTATGGCACAAAAATTTCTGAGGTTGCCCACAATGTTCAATCTAAGGTGAAATATACATTAGACCAAACAGTAGGACTTGCTGCTAGCTCGGTTAATATTTACGTGCAAGGAGTTCGTGTAACGAACCCATAAAGAGGAGGAAAATTGAGTGTCAATTACTACATTAGATGGAAAACGTTTTGCAAAAATGGTGTTATTAGGTGCTACTCATTTATCTAATAACGCAAAAATGGTTGATGCCCTTAACGTTTTCCCTGTTCCAGATGGTGATACAGGAACGAATATGAATCTTTCCATGACATCTGGTGCAAAGGAAGTAAAAAATAATGTTAGCCCACATATTGGAAAGGTCGGATCATCCTTAGCGCGAGGACTATTGATGGGTGCACGCGGTAACTCTGGTGTTATCCTATCTCAGCTTTTCAGAGGCTTTTCAAAGGCGATCGAACAAAAGGAAACGTTGAGTGCTGGTGAATTTGCCCACGCTTTTGAATTGGGTGTGGAGACAGCATATAAAGCTGTAATGAAACCAGTTGAAGGAACAATATTAACAGTTGCAAAAGATGCTGCAAAGCGAGCGGTTGCTGTTGCGAACAATGAGACAAACATCATCGTTGTGATGGAAGAGCTTGTAAAAGAAGCTAAAGCCTCATTAAATCGTACACCTGATCTACTACCTGTATTAAAGGAAGTTGGGGTTGTAGATAGTGGCGGTCAAGGATTATTGCTTGTTTACGAAGGATTCCTAGCAGAATTAAAAGGTGAAACAATCGAAAATATGTCAATTGCAGAACCATCGATGAATGAACTTGTGAATGCTGAACATCACAAAAGTGTTCAAAGTCATATGAGTACAGAGGATATCGTATTCGGTTACTGTACAGAATTCATGGTTAAGTTTGAACAAGAAAAAACAAGCAAGCATCCATTTTCTGAAGAACAGTTCCGAAATGATTTAAGTCATTACGGTGATTCATTATTAGTTATTTCTGACGATGATATTGTGAAAGTACATATCCATTCTGAGCAGCCTGGTGAGGTTTTATCATATGGCCAACGATATGGTAGCTTAGTCCAGATGAAGATTGAGAATATGCGTGAGCAACATACGGCCATTTTAAATGAAGAGGAAGCACATGCTCCAGTACAAGAGAAACGTAACAAAGAAAAAGAGAAATATGCGATCATCACTGTTGCGATGGGTTCAGGAATTACGGATTTATTTAAGAGTATCGGGGCTCATGTTGTTATTGAGGGTGGACAAACGATGAATCCAAGTACTGAGGATTTTGTTAAAGCAATTGAATCAGTACATGCTGAAAACTTTATCATTCTCCCTAATAACAAAAATATTATTATGGCAGCTGAACAGGCAGCTTCTGTCGTTGATGGAAATGTAATAGTGGTTCCTTCACGGACTGTACCTCAAGGGATGTCTGCATTACTTGCATTTAATCCTTCTGGAGAATTGGAAGTAAATCAGACTACCATGACAGGCGCACTAAGTAATGTAAAAACAGGTCAAATCACATTTGCGGTACGTGATACCAATATTGATGGAATCGACATTGCTAAGGATGACTTCATGGGAATTGCAGATGGAAAAATTGTCGTAACAGATAAGGATAAGCTAAAAGCCGCAAAAGACCTTTTAGCTAAGATAATTTCCGATGATGACGATGAAATCGTGACTATTATTTATGGTCAGGATACTTCAGAAGTTGAGGTTAATGCCATTGTGCAATATCTTGAAGAAGAGTATGAAGATTTTGAGGTTGAAGCACATAATGGTGAGCAGCCACTTTACTCATTTATTTTCTCAGTTGAATAAGGCTTTGAAATAGAAGGGATTTATCCCTTCTATTTCAATGTTTGGGGACAATTTCCTGTAGATAAAAAAGTTATAGACAAATAGAGTAATATGTAGGAACACAGTTTGAACTTACTCCATAATTCTATAGTAAGTAGGGGGGAGAATATATGAAGTTTAGAAGTGTTTTTGATATTATTGGTCCAGTTATGATTGGTCCTTCAAGCTCACATACAGCGGGGGCAGCTCGTATTGGAAGGGTTGCGCGAAGCTTGTTTGGTCGCGAACCAAAATGGGCAAATATCTCCTTCTATGGGTCATTTGCCGAGACATATAAGGGCCACGGAACAGATGTTGCAATCATAGGTGGATTGCTTGATTTTGATACATTTGATGAAAGAATTAAAACTTCATTGGAAATCGCCAAAGAAGCAGGTATGCAGATAAAGTTCATTGAAGAGGAAGCTATTCCAGAGCACCCTAATACAGCTCGAGTTTCGATTGGTGATGATGAGGGGGAATTAGAGCTTGTTGGTATTTCTATAGGTGGCGGAAAAATTGAAATTACCGAATTAAATGGGTTTCAGCTTCGTCTGTCTGGAAATCATCCTGCCATTCTTGTTGTCCACAATGACCGCTATGGTGCGATTGCAGGTGTTGCGAATGTGCTTGCGAAATACGCCATCAATATCGGACATATGGAAGTTGCGCGGAAAGAAAAAGGGATGCAAGCTCTCATGACAATTGAAGTGGATCAAAATATCGACGAGCAGGTTTTAGATGAACTATCTACCTTACCCAATATCTTAAAGGTAGCTAAAATTGTCGACTAAGTATCATTTTTAAAACGTTTTCTACTTTTAATCATGTCTAGCTCCAGGCGCCATCGGCTCTCGGGTCTTAGCCAATCGCTTCGGAAGGTAAAATGAACCTTCTGTCAGCGCTTGTCTTATGCTTGTCACCGATAGGCGGGCGCCTTACGCTTTTCTTACAGGAGGGTTTTTATGTTTCGTAATGTTGCTGAGTTAGTAGAACTTGCTACTACTAAAAATATGAAAATAGCAGATGTGATGATTGAACAGGAAAGTGAAGTAACGGGAAAAAGCCGTGAAGAAATCATCGCTCAAATGGAACGAAATCTAGAAGTCATGGAGAAAGCCGTCGAAAGAGGACTAGCTGGCGTTTCATCTCATTCTGGTTTAACAGGCGGAGATGCCGTTCTGTTACAGAATTATATAAAAAAGGGAAACTTCTTAACTGGTAAAACAGTTTTAGATGCTGTCAGTAAGGCGGTAGCAACAAATGAAGTTAATGCAGCGATGGGAACAATTTGTGCAACACCTACTGCTGGTTCCGCTGGTGTTGTTCCAGGAACATTGTTCGCTGTGAAGGAAAAATTGAATCCCACAAAAGATGAAATGGTTCAGTTTTTATTTACAGCTGGTGCATTTGGATTTGTTGTTGCCAACAACGCATCGATTTCAGGTGCTGCAGGTGGCTGCCAAGCAGAAGTTGGTTCAGCTGCTGGAATGGCTGCAGCGGCAATTGTCGAAATGGCAGGAGGTACTCCGCAGCAATCTGCTGAAGCAATGGCAATTACGTTAAAAAACATGCTTGGGCTTGTCTGTGATCCAGTCGCTGGGCTTGTCGAGGTACCATGTGTAAAGCGTAATGCAATGGGGGCAGCAAATGCAATGGTTGCCGCAGATATGGCATTAGCTGGTGTTACAAGTCGAATTCCATGTGATGAAGTAATCGATGCAATGTATAGAATAGGTCAAACAATGCCAACGGCGTTAAAAGAAACTGCTCGAGGAGGGCTAGCGGCAACCCCGACAGGTCGTGCACTTGAGGCAAAGATCTTTGGGATTTCGCTAAACAAAGGTGAATAGTCATCTACAGCAGCCTGTCACGGAAATTAAAGGAATCGGTGAAGAGACAGGAATACAGCTTAATGAGATGCATATTTTCACCATTCATGACCTACTTATGTACTTTCCGTATCGATTTGAAGATTACAGTTTACGAGACCTTGCTGAGGTCAAGCATGAGGAGAGAATCACGATTGAGGGAAAGGTACACAGTGAGCCACTGTTAACCTATTACAATCGTAAACGATCACGCTTAACCTTCAGGGTCCTAGTTGGTCGCTATTTAATAACAGCGACCTGTTTTAATCGGCCGTATTATAAAAATCAGATTTCGTTAAACGATACTGTTACAATTACAGGGAAATGGGATCAGCATCGGCAAACGATTACTGTCAGTGAGGTAGTTTTCGGTCCGATGATAAAAGATAACCGTATAGAACCTGTATATTCTATAAAAGGGAAAATCACTGTAAAAGGAATGAAGCGTTTTATCGCGCTTGCCCTCAAGCAGTTTGGCGAACAAATTGAGGACAATCTCCCTGAGCAATTATTAACAACCTATCGGCTTTTACCAAAGAAGGATGCTATTAAAATTATGCATCATCCATTAAGCCATCAGGATTTAAAACAAGCACGAAGACGTTTTGTGTATGAAGAGTTTCTGCTTTTTCAACTAAAAATGCAGGCATTAAGGAAGTTTGAGCGAGAGCAAACAGCAGGTTCTTCAATGGAATTTCAAATGGGAGAACTAGAAGGTTTCATGAATGGATTACCATTTCCATTAACAAATGCTCAAAATAGGGTTGTTACAGAAATTATCAATGACCTTCGTTCCCCTTATCGAATGAATCGATTACTTCAAGGTGATGTTGGTTCAGGGAAAACCGTTGTTGCAGCCATCTCCTTATATGTAGCCATCCTTTCAGGATATCAGGGTGCATTAATGGTGCCAACAGAAATTTTAGCTGAGCAGCATGCCCATTCACTTGCCGAGCTATTTTCGGATTATGGATTAAATATTCAACTGTTATCGAGCTCTGTAAAAGGTAAACGAAGAAGAGAAATTCTGGAACAGCTTAAATCGGGAGAAATCCATATATTAGTAGGTACCCATGCTCTTATCCAAGACGAAGTCAATTTTCATAAGCTCGGCCTCGTTATAACAGATGAACAGCATCGATTTGGTGTAGAACAACGCAGAGTTTTACGAGAAAAAGGTGAAAATCCCGATGTTCTTTTTATGACTGCTACACCAATTCCCAGAACGCTCGCGATTACTGTATTTGGCGAAATGGATGTTTCGGTTATTGACGAAATGCCCGCAGGACGGAAGAAAATCGAAACCTATTGGGTAAAGCACGAGATGTTAGAGCGGATTTTGGTATTTATTGAAAAGGAGCTCGCTAAAGGTAGACAAGCCTATGTCATTTGTCCGCTGATTGAAGAATCTGATAAGCTGGATGTTCAAAATGCGATTGATGTTCATACAATGCTCAGCTTTCATTTTCAAAACAAAGCGAAAGTAGGCCTAATGCATGGGCGATTAAGTGCAGATGAAAAAGAAGATGTGATGAGACAATTTAGCGAAAATGACGTTCAAATTCTCGTCTCAACTACCGTTGTTGAGGTAGGTGTAAACGTTCCAAATGCGACATTGATGGTGATTTATGACGCGGAACGTTTCGGTCTATCACAGCTTCACCAACTTCGAGGACGTGTCGGTAGAGGTAGCGAACAGTCATACTGTATTCTTTTAGCTGATCCAAAGTCTGAGGTTGGAAAAGAACGAATGCGGATTATGACAGAAACAAATGACGGTTTTGTTCTTTCGGAAAAAGACCTGGAGCTTCGTGGACCTGGAGACTTCTTCGGTCGGAAACAAAGTGGTGTTCCCGAATTTAAAGTAGCAGATATGGTCCATGATTATCGGACATTAGAAGTGGCACGTAATGATGCTGCAAAACTAATCCATTCTAAGGCGTTTTGGGAGGATCAATCCTACAAACACCTACGGGAAAATTTATTACAAACCGGTGTTTTAGATGGCGAAAAACTGGATTAAATGATACTTTTTCATTGCGGATTGTAGGGAGTTTTTCTTCTTGCAATCTGCTTTTTTTAATTATATACTTACTATTAGTACCTAGTCTTAAGAGCGCGGACGGTGTATGTTGAATGAGAAGGAATAAAAAAGAACGGCAGCAATTACTTCAGGAAACGATAAAAATAAATCCATTTATTACAGATGAAGACTTAGCTGAAAAATTTATGGTGAGTGTTCAAACGATTCGTTTAGACCGATTAGAATTATCAATCCCTGAGCTTCGTGAGAGAATCAAGAATGTTGCCGAGAAAAAACTAGATGATGAAGTAAAAGCTTTGCCAATTGATGAAGTTATTGGTGAAATTATAGATATTGAGTTAGACCAAAGTGCAATTTCAATCTTTGATGTAACGAATGAACATGTGTTTAAACGAAACCAAATTGCTCGTGGACATCATCTTTTTGCCCAAGCAAACTCACTAGCAGTTGCTGTAATTAATGATGAGCTTGCCCTAACCGCTAAAGCAAATATTCGTTTTACAAGACAGGTAACAGTAGGGGAAAGGGTAGTCGCTAAAGCGAAAGTAATGGGTTCACAGGAAAAAGGTCGGACGATCGTAGACGTAAATAGCTATGTTGGAAATGAACTCGTATTTTCTGGCGAATTTATAATGTATCGCTCTAATAAACATATAAAAAATGATTCATAATAGAGAACGATACTACCTATAAGAAACAAAAGGAATGATACAAGATGAAAATTGCGATAGATGCAATGGGTGGAGATAATGCACCAGAGGCAATTGTAAAGGGAACAATGACTGCATTAAAGCATTATAAAGACCTTGAAGTTACCCTAATTGGTGATGAAGCGAAAATTCGTCAATACATAACTGAAGAAGAAAGAATAACAATCATACATACAACAGAAATTATTGAAGGTACAGATGAACCTGTCAGGGCTGTTCGAAGAAAAAAGGACGCATCCATGGTCTTAATGGCGAAAGAGGTTAGTGAGGGACGAGCTGATGCCTGTATTTCAGCTGGAAATACAGGGGCACTAATGACGGCAGGACTGTTTATCGTGGGTAGAATTGATGGAATTGATCGTCCGGCATTAGCACCTACACTTCCTACATTAGATAAAAAGGGCTTCCTCATGTTAGATGTGGGAGCAAATGTGGATGCAAAGCCAGAGCATTTGCTTCAATATGCCATAATGGGCTCCATCTACTCGGAAAAGGTGCGAGGAGTTGAAAAACCCAGGGTTGGCTTATTAAATGTCGGAACTGAAGATAAAAAAGGGAATGAACTTACGAAGCATGTTTTTGATTTAATAAAAGCAACAAATCTCAATTTCGTTGGAAACATTGAGGCAAGAGACCTATTAGACGGAGTTGCTGATGTTGTTGTTACAGATGGATTTACAGGAAACGTAGCCTTAAAAACAATCGAAGGTACTGCCCTTTCCATGTTTAAAATGCTCAAAACAGCTTTTACAAGCAATCTAAAGAGTAAAATCGCAGCAGGTCTTTTATTGCCAGAATTAAAGGGATTAAAAAAGACACTGGATTACTCAGAATATGGTGGAGCAGGACTATTTGGGTTAAAGGCACCTGTTATTAAAGCACATGGTTCTTCAGATGCAAATGGTTTGTTTAGTGCAATACGACAAACATACGATATGGTTGAAAAGGATGTTGCAGGAACAATTCGCGAAACATTAGAGGATATGAAATCCAAAGTAGATGAATAGGGGGAATGTAGAATGAGTAAAATTGCATTCGTTTTTCCAGGACAAGGTTCTCAAATTGTAGGAATGGGGAAGGAATTAGCAGACTCTTCCGAAGTGGTACAAGATATTTTTAATAGAGCTGACAAAGCTTTAGATGAGGAGCTATCTTCTCTTATATTTAACGGACCACAGGACACGCTCACATTAACGGTGAACGCACAGCCGTCACTTTTAACAACAAGTATTGCCATTCTTGAAAAGTTCAAGGAAGCAAATATAGCGCCTCATTACGTTGCTGGACATAGTCTTGGCGAATACACGGCATTAGTAGCTTCTGGTGCACTTAGCTTTGAAGATGCGGTACGTACAGTTCGTAAACGCGGGGAATTTATGGAGGAAGCTGTTCCAGCGGGCCAAGGAACGATGGCAGCAATCCTAGGAATGAGCAGTGAGGACTTACAAGCGGTAACAGATGAAATTTCTGATGCAGGTCATCCAGTTCAACTTGCAAATATCAACTGCCCAGGGCAAATTGTTATTTCTGGGGCTGCTGAAGGTGTTAAGCAGGCTTGTGAATTAGCAAAGGAAAAAGGTGCAAAACGTGCAATTCCACTAGAGGTTAGCGGACCGTTTCATTCATCATTGATGGAACCAGCAGCTGAAAAATTACGGTCAGTACTTGATCAAATTGAAATTAATGATGCTTCTGTTCCAGTTGTAGCAAATGTGAATGCGCAGAAAATGGCCTCGGCTGAGCAAATTAAAGAAAATCTAGTAAAGCAATTGTATTCACCTGTACTATGGGAGAATTCAGTTCAATACATGCTCGACCAAGGTGTAGACACCTTTATCGAAATTGGACCTGGAAAGGTGCTTTCCGGATTAATAAAGAAAGTAAATCGTAGAGTTGCAACCTATGCAATCAGCGATATAGAAACACTTGATGCAACAATTCGCTCGTTAAAGGAGAGAAATTAAGATGTTAAATGGCAAAGTAGCATTGGTTACCGGTGCTTCACGTGGAATCGGCCGTACGATTGCAATTGAACTTGCAAAAGCAGGTGCGAAGGTTGCGGTCAACTATTCCGGTAGTGAGCAAAAAGCGAATGAAGTTGTCGATGAAATCAAAGCATTAGGACAAGAAGCTTTTGCAATTCAAGCTAATGTTTCAGATGCAGATTCAGTTTCAACTATGGTAAAAGAGGTTATCTCAACGTTTGGTAGTCTTGATATTCTTGTTAATAACGCAGGAATTACACGCGATAATTTGTTAATGAGAATGAAAGAGGAAGAATGGGATGACGTTATTAATATCAACCTAAAAGGTGTGTTCCTCACAACGAAAGCTGTAACAAGACAAATGATGAAGCAGCGTTCTGGTAAAATTATCAACATCGCCTCTATCGTAGGAGTTAGTGGAAATCCTGGACAAGCTAACTATGTTGCAGCAAAAGCGGGCGTAATCGGCTTAACAAAAACAGCTGCAAAAGAATTAGCGAGCCGTAATATTACCGTTAACGCAGTTGCGCCAGGTTTTATTACGACAGACATGACTGAAAAACTTCCTGAAGATGTGAAAAATGAAATGCTAAAATTAATTCCTCTTGCTAGATTTGGTGAAACAACAGATATTTCTGGAGTTGTGTTATTCCTTGCATCAGATCAAAGTAATTATATGACTGGTCAAACCCTTCATATTGACGGCGGAATGGTTATGTAATAAGAAAAGCACAAGGCACCCGTCTATCGGCGACAAGCATAAGACGAGTGCTGACAGAAGGTGCTCTTTATCTTCCGAAGCGATTGGCTTAGACCCGAGAGCTAGACAACGAAAATAACATAAAGTGCTCAAAGGCGCTTGCGCTTTTCTAGTAAAACCAAATATAATACTTTGAGGGGAGGTGAATGGAAATGGCAGATGTTGTTGAAAGAATTACGAAAATCGTAGTTGACCGTTTAGGTGTAGAAGAATCAGCAGTAACTTTAGAGGCTTCTTTTAAAGATGATCTTGGAGCGGATTCACTAGACGTTGTTGAACTAGTTATGGAACTTGAGGACGAGTTTGACATGGAAATTTCAGACGATGAGGCTGAAAAAATTTCTACAGTTGGTGACGCTGTTAATTACATAAAAAGCCAGCTATAATATTTATAAGATTGTAAAAAAGTCCCGTTAATTAAACGGGGCTTTCTCAATGTCTAGTGCAAGCGCCTAGCCCCTCGAGGTCTAAAACGCGTGTCAAGAAAGTCAAAGAGCGACTTTTTTTGACACAGAACATTAGCTTCTCGGACTTGCACAGGATGTGCTGACGTCTACGTTTGCCACAGGAAGTGGCAGTATTTAGTAGACGTTCCACTCCCAAGGCGCCTGCACTTTTCTAATTGGAGGTCAATAAGGTGAAACGTATAAATAAAGACAAAGGTAATAAGTTCACTCCAAAATTTAAAGCTTTTCAGGAGAGATTAGGCATTCATTTTGATAATGAGAGTCTACTTATTCAAGCATTTACACATTCATCTTATGTGAATGAGCATCGAAAAAAGCCGCATGAGGACAATGAACGGCTTGAATTTTTAGGAGATGCTGTTTTAGAGCTTACCATTTCCCAGTTTCTTTTTAAAAAGTTTCCTATCATGAGCGAGGGTGAGTTAACGAAGATGCGTGCAGCCATTGTTTGTGAGCCATCTTTAGTTACATTTGCAAATGATCTTAAATTTGGGGAACTTGTTTTACTAGGGAAAGGTGAGGAAATGACTGGTGGAAGAGAGCGTCCAGCATTACTTGCTGACGTGTTTGAAGCTTTTATTGGGGCGTTATACCTTGATAAAGGTTTAGAGGTTGTGAACCAGTTTTTAGATCAAACAGTGATTCCTAAAATTAATGCGGGTGCTTTTTCTCATGTGATGGATTATAAGAGTCAGCTACAAGAGCTTGTTCAACGAGATGGGACTGGAAATATCGAGTACAAGGTACTGCAGGAAAAAGGACCAGCTCATAGTCGGGAATTCGTTTCAAGGGTATCCCTAAATGGTGAAGAACTCGGGACAGGTACAGGTCGATCAAAAAAAGAAGCTGAACAGCATGCAGCAGAAATTGCTTTAAATAAGTTGAAGAAAAAATAACAAAAAGTCAACGAATAAGAAGCTGCCCCACGATTTCGTGGGGTTATATTTTTGCCAAATATACATTGTTGTAAAAAGTCATCCAATAAAATACTAGTTTATGTTAAAATATGTAGGACTTTATTATCAATTGAGGGGGAAGTTTATGTTCCTCAAACGTTTAGATATAGTAGGATTTAAATCGTTTGCTGAAAGAATTGCAGTAGATTTTGTACCAGGTGTAACGGCTGTCGTTGGACCAAATGGTAGTGGGAAAAGTAATATCACAGATGGAATCCGTTGGGTTCTTGGAGAACAGTCAGCAAAATCATTGCGTGGCTCGAAAATGGAGGATATCATTTTCGCAGGAAGTGACAGCCGTAAAGCATTGAATGTGGCTGAAGTGACATTAACATTGGATAATGAGGATCATTTTTTACCAATCGATTATCATGAAGTGAGCGTTACACGCCGTGTCTATCGATCAGGTGAAAGTGAATTTTTAATAAATAAACAAACATGTCGCTTAAAGGATATTGTTGATTTATTTATGGATTCCGGGCTTGGCCGTGAAGCTTTTTCAATCATCAGTCAGGGGAAAGTAGAAGAAATTTTAAGCAGTAAAGCTGAAGAACGAAGAAGCATCTTTGAAGAGGCTGCCGGGGTTTTAAAGTATAAAACACGTAAAAAGAAAGCAGAATATAAGCTTGCTGAAACGCAGGAAAATTTAAATCGAGTTAATGACATTATTCATGAGCTTGAATCGCAAATTGAACCACTGCAAATCCAATCTTCAATTGCGAAGGATTATCTTGAGAAAAAAGAAGAACTGGAAACAATTGAGGTTGGCTTAACCGTTTTTGAAATTGAAGATCTTCACGGGAAATGGGAGAAGCTCTCAAAGCTTGTTGAAGAGCATAAAGAGCAGGAACTCGCTTTAAACACAAAACTCCAAAGCAAGGAAGCGAAAATTGAGGAACTACGAACGGGAATAGGGGCGACAGATTCATCTATACATGAACTTCAGCAACTTCTATTACGTACTAGTGAAGAACTTGAAAAATTAGAAGGCCGAAAAGAAGTTTTAAAAGAACGTAAAAAAAATGCCACGCAAAATAAAGATCAGCTTGAAAATTCGATTCTTGATTTATCACAAAAACTGGATAGCGTTACCGAAAGAAAACAAATTGAACAACAACAGCTTTCAGAGCTGAGTGAAGAAGTAAAGGAACTTGAGCAACAGCTAAAAGAAAAACAAATTTTACTTGCTTCGTATGAACAAAACATCGAAGAAAAAATTGAAAACCTAAAGAGCGATTATTTTGAGTTGCTTAATAAACAAGCCTCTTATCGAAATGAAGCGGGTTATATTAAGGAACAGCTTTCACAACAGGAAGCAAAAGTAGCCCGTCTAGATGATTCAAATCAAAAATACCTAACAGAGCGCCAGGAAATACTTGATGAAAAAGTTCGACTCCAAACAAAGCTTTCTGTTATAGAGCAAGAAATTAATCATCAAATTGTTTCTTTTAGAGACGTACAAGCCAAGCTAGAAAATAGCAAGAAAAACTATCAGAAGCAAGAAAGTATGCTTTACCAGGCATATCAATATTTACAACAAACGAAATCAAGAAAAGAAATGCTTGAAGAAATGCAGGATGATTATTCTGGTTTCTTTCAGGGTGTTAAGGAAGTTTTAAAAGCAAGAAACGACCAGCTTGAAGGAATTGAAGGTGCCATTGCCGAGTTAATTCATGTTCCAAAAGATTATGAAACGGCCATTGAAATTGCATTAGGTGCAGCAACACAACATATTGTCGTGGACAACGAAAAAAATGCAAGAACTGCAATCCAGTTTTTAAAGAAAAATTCCTTTGGTCGGGCGACATTTTTACCTATGAACGTAATCAAGGAGCGTTCGATACCTTCGACGCAGTTAGTAGCGATCAAAGGGCATCCTGCTTTTATTGGAGTAGCTTCTGAATTAGTTACCTTTGAAGGAAGATATCGCTCCATTATTGCAAATCTGTTGGGAACGATATTAATTACGACAGATTTAAAAGGTGCAAATGAGCTTGCTTCCCTTGTAGGACATAGGTATCGTGTTGTGACCCTTGAAGGAGATGTTGTCAATCCGGGTGGATCGATGACCGGGGGAGCTGTTAAACAGAAATCAAATTCGTTACTAAGCCGTGGTCGGGAGCTTGAAGCCATTACGGAAAAGCTCACTGATATGGAAACAAAAACTGCTGATCTCGAAAAAACAGTCAAGGATAAGAAAAAGCAAATCGCAGAACAAGAATCCATGCTTGAAAGGTTGCGTCAAGTCGGTGAAACATTGCGCTTAAAAGAGCAAACTATTAAGGGTGAGTACCGTGAAGTTTCTTTAAAAGAGCAGAACGTGAATGAGCATTTGGCATTGTATGATGATGAGAAGCAACAATACCAAGTAGATAAGGAAAGATTGAACGGCCGTTTAGATGAACTAAAGTCTGAATTAACTATTCTTGAAGAGGAGCTTCACTCATTAGATGAAACAATCAGCCAGCTTAATTCGCAAAAATCTGACCAACAGACCTCACGGGAAACGGTGCAAACAGAAATTACGGATCAAAAGGTTATTTTAGCAAGAAAAAAACAGGCGCTTGAACATCAACAAGAAAAAATGAATCGCTTAGAAGAAGAAGTGAATGAGGGGCTTGCTAAACTAACTGAGTTGAAAGAGGATTTAGCGCTACTTGATAATGAAATGACCTCAAGTAACTCTGGAGAAATGGAACTTGAAGAAGCAGCAAAACAAAAATCTAATGATAAAAATGAAACAATTCAAATGATCAGCAATAAAAGAGAGCATCGCCTGAAACTACAAACGACACTTGAAGATCTTGAGCGTGAATTAAAGGAATCAAGACGTCAACATAAGCAGCTTGTTGATATTTTACAGGATGAAGAAGTTAAGGTGAATCGCTTGGATGTTGAATTGGAAAATTGTTTAACACATCTTCGTGAGGAATATTTATTAACCTATGAAGCTGCAAAAGAACAGTTTCCACTTGAAATTGAAGTTTCCGAAGCAAGAAAGAAGGTAAAACTAATAAAGCTTGCAATTGAAGAACTAGGTACGGTGAATCTTGGTGCAATCGATGAATATGACAGGGTTTCTGAACGATATAAGTTCTTAACCGAACAACAAAATGACTTACAGGAAGCAAAGGATACATTGTTCCAGGTGATTGACGAAATGGATGATGAAATGAAAAAGAGATTTGAATCTACTTTTACTAATATTCGCTCCCATTTTGAAACAGTCTTTCAAGCCCTGTTCGGTGGTGGACGAGCAGACCTTCGACTAACAGATCCAAATGATCTTTTAAATACAGGTGTTGAAATTGTTGCTCAGCCTCCTGGGAAAAAACTGCAAAATTTAAGTCTTTTATCCGGTGGAGAAAGGGCATTGACCGCAATTGCGTTGCTATTTTCAATCCTTAAAGTACGTCCTGTTCCATTCTGTGTACTGGATGAGGTTGAAGCAGCACTTGATGAAGCAAATGTATTCCGCTTTGCGCAATATTTAAAAAAATATAGCAAAGAAACTCAATTTATTGTAATCACTCACCGTAAAGGGACAATGGAAGAAGCAGATGTTTTATATGGTGTGACCATGCAAGAATCAGGTGTTTCCAAACTTGTTTCAGTTCGACTTGAAGAAACTAAGGAAATGGTTACGCAGAACTAGATTGAAAGGGGATTGACATGAGTTTTTTAAAGAAATTAAAAGAAAAAATTACAAATCAGGCTGATGCAGTTACTGAAAAATTTAAAGATGGTTTATCAAAAACTCGTAATTCCTTTTCTGAGCGAGTGAATGATTTAGTCGCTCGTTATCGAAAGGTTGATGAGGATTTTTTTGAAGAGCTTGAAGAAATTTTAATTGCAGCTGACGTTGGCGTCTCCACGGTTATGGAATTAATTGATGAGTTAAAGATGGAAGTTAAGAAAAGAAACATTCAGGACACCAAAGAGGTTCAAGGTGTTATTTCAGAAAAACTCGTTGAGATTTACCAAGGCGGTGAGGAACTATCACCAAAGCTAAATATTCAGGATGAAGGACTCACTGTCGTTTTAGTAGTCGGTGTTAATGGTGTTGGTAAAACAACTTCCATTGGAAAAATTGCAAATCGCCTAAAAAATGAAGGTAAATCGGTCCTATTAGCGGCGGGAGATACTTTCCGTGCTGGTGCGATTCAGCAGCTTGAAGTTTGGGGCGACCGTGTTGGGGTTGATGTTATCAAACAATCTGAAGGATCAGATCCAGCTGCAGTTATGTATGATGCAGTTCAAGCGGCAAAATCTCGTAATGTTGATGTGCTAATATGTGATACAGCAGGGCGTCTTCAAAACAAAGTTAATCTAATGAAAGAGCTTGAAAAAGTAAAACGTGTCATCGAACGTGAGTTACCAGGTGCTCCGCATGAAGTGTTACTTGTTCTAGATGCGACAACAGGACAAAACGCTTTAACGCAAGCAAAAACATTCTCTGCGGCTACTGATGTAACAGGAATTGTGCTAACAAAATTAGATGGAACTGCAAAGGGTGGAATTGTCCTTGCGATACGAAATGAACTAAACATTCCTGTAAAACTTGTGGGGCTTGGCGAAAAAGTCGATGACCTTCAAGAATTCGATGCTCAAAATTATGTATACGGCCTATTCGCAGACTTAGTTGAAACAACAGAAGAATAAAACAAACCAAAAAAGCCTGATTCTCAGGCTTTTTTCTATAATTAGCTCAAAGTCATATGGATTTTATCAAGTAAAGTAAATTAACTTGACAACCGATTGGAAAGTAGGTAAACTAGTAACTTGTAAAGGTATTTCACTTAACAAGGGGGAGATACTATGATTGAAAAAACAATGAGAATGAATTATCTCTTTGATTTCTATCAATCGTTGTTAACACCAAAGCAACGAAACTATATGTCTTTATATTATTTAGATGACTTTTCCCTTGGTGAAATAGCAGAGGAATATGAGATTAGTCGTCAAGCGGTCTATGACAATATCAAGCGCACAGAGACAATGCTTGAAGAGTATGAGGAAAAACTGTTACTATTTCAGAAATTTCAAGAGCGCAGGAAACTATTTACTGAACTTAAACGACTTTCACAAAAATATGATGATAGCCTCGAGCTTGAAAATGTGATACAGTTGCTTGAGAAATTAGAATAGGGGGCGGCAAGAATGGCATTTGAAGGATTAGCCGACCGACTGCAAGGAACACTTCAGAAAATTCGTGGTAAAGGAAAAGTATCAGAATCCGATGTAAAGGAAATGATGCGCGAGGTTCGTCTTGCCTTACTTGAAGCAGACGTAAACTTCAAAGTTGTCAAGGATTTTGTAAAGCGTGTTAGTGAAAGAGCTGTTGGACAAGAAGTCATGAAAAGCTTAACTCCAGGACAGCAAGTTATTAAAGTCGTTCAGGAGGAGCTTACCGCATTAATGGGTGGCGAGCAAAGTAAACTTGCAGTTGCCAAAAGACCACCAACTGTTATTATGATGGTTGGTTTACAAGGTGCAGGTAAAACGACTACTACTGGTAAGCTTGCAAATCTATTACGTAAAAAACATAATCGTAAACCACTTCTTGTAGCTGCTGACATCTATCGTCCAGCTGCGATTGACCAATTGCAAACTTTAGGAAAACAACTAAATATGCCGGTCTTTTCACTTGGAGATAAAATTAGTCCGGTTGAAATTGCAAAGCAGGCAATCGAAAAGGCGAAGGAAGAGCATAATGACTATGTAATAATCGATACAGCCGGTCGTTTGCACATCGATGAAGAGCTGATGGACGAACTGAAGCAAGTCAAAGAAGTTGCACAGCCTGATGAGATTTTCCTTGTTGTGGATGCAATGACAGGACAAGATGCAGTCAATGTGGCACAAAGCTTTAATGATTTATTAGGTTTAACAGGTGTTGTTTTAACAAAGCTTGATGGAGATACCCGTGGTGGTGCAGCATTATCCGTAAAGGCTGTTACAAATACACCTATTAAATTTGTGGGTCTTGGTGAAAAGCTAGATGCGCTAGAACCATTCCATCCAGAACGTATGGCTTCACGTATTTTAGGGATGGGGGATGTTCTTTCACTCATCGAAAAAGCCCAAGCGTCTGTTGATGAGGATAAAGCAAAAGAGCTAGAAAAGAAATTTAAATCAATGTCTTTCACATTCGATGATTTCCTAGAACAGTTAGCACAGGTGCGTAAAATGGGTCCTCTTGATGAAATCCTTGGTATGCTACCGGGCGCTAACAAAATGAAGGGTTTGAAGAATGTTCAGGTTGATGATAAACAAATTGGACATGTTGAAGCGATCATTCGCTCCATGACAAAAGCCGAAAGAGAACAACCTGAAATCATTAATTCAAGTCGTAAAAAGCGAATTGCAAAAGGTAGCGGTCGTACTGTCCAAGAGGTAAACCGTTTATTAAAGCAATTTGAAGACATGAAGAAAATGATGAAGCAAATGACAAACATGACTAAAGGTAAGAAAAAAGGATTAAAGTTTCCTTTTATGTAAGTAAAAAAACAAGTAAAAGCCTTGCTTTTCCTTGAAGAAATGTAGTAATAATAACCATTTCATAGATGTAAAGAAAAAACACTTTACAAACAGATGTGGAACAGTTAATATTATATCTTGTTGAAATATTTTCGGAGGTGCTATATAAAATGGCAGTAAAAATTCGTTTAAAACGCATGGGAGCAAAAAAATCTCCTTTCTATCGTATCGTAGTAGCTGATTCTCGTTCACCACGTGATGGACGTCAAATTGAAACACTTGGAACTTATAATCCAGTTGTTCAACCAGCAGAGGTTAAAATTGATGAAGAGTTAGCATTAAAATGGTTACAAACTGGTGCAAAACCATCTGATACTGTTCGTAACTTGTTCTCAAAACAAGGAATTATGGAGAAATTCCATAACGCAAAAAACGGTAAGTAATGGGTAACCTACAGATGAAAGAGTTAATTAAAACAATCGTACAGCCGCTTGTTGATCATCCTGAGGAAGTCGAAGTGACTGAAACTACCGACAACCGTAATATCACGTATTTACTAAGTGTAAGTAAAGACGATATGGGTAAGGTTATCGGGAAGCAAGGCCGTGTTATTAAGGCGATTAGAACTGTTGTCTATGCAGCAGGAACAGGTCATAATAAACGAATTCATCTAGAAATTAACGAATGAAAAGAAAAGTAAAGGCGGCTTGCTCAGAAACTAGAAATCTGGCCGACTAAAAGCGCCACGTCCTGTGGCGATGTCGGCACTAGCACGTCCTGTGCGTCGGAGACTCCGACGAAGAAGCGCTTTTTGCTTCTGCTGGAGGAGTTGAAGATTCTCGAGTTTCTAGCCGCTGCAACTAGACACCAAAAAGGAAAAAGGGAGAGGGCAACCTCCCCCTTTTTTCTGTATAGATGATCAGCACTTGATGAAAAATCTTATGGATTAAATTGTAAGGGTTGTGTTTTGTGTGAAAATCATCCAAACAGTTGAAGTGAAACAAATTTTAACGGAAAATAGTAAAGCAAAGCTCATTGATTCTTTACAAACGAACAAAGCCCAGCTTCTCAAAGAGTGCGATCAGCTTAAATTTGAACTTAAAAAGATGGAAAAATTAAAAAAATTCGATCCTGTTAAAATGAAACGATATTTTACAAATGAAATTGATATCAGACAGGAAAAAGTTAAACAATTCGAGTTTCAAATCGATCAAATACATATGCTACCACTAGGTAGTGAAATAAAAGAAAAAGAAGTCCAATCCATTATTGATTTAAATGAAGGCGACAACTGGGATGAAGCAACAACTGCACGAACAATCGTTATTAAAGAAGGTATAGTTGAAGAAATTCGTTAGGGGTGAAAGAAATGGACAAATGGTATAACGTCGGAAAAATTGTCAACACACATGGAATCAAAGGTGAGGTTCGGATTATTTCAAGAACGGATTTTCCTGAAGAACGATACAAGATAGGAAATACGTTATATATTTTTTTGGAAAATAAAGAACCAATAGAAGTTAAAGTTCAATCATACCGAACTCATAAAAATTTTGATTTAGTTACCTTTGATGGCTTTGAAAACGTTAATGATGTAGAGCCGTTTAAAGGAGCACTAATCAAAGTCCACGAAAGCCAACTCGGGGAACTAGAAGATGGAGAATATTACTTCCATGAAATTATCGGTTGTACGGTTATAACTGAGGAAGGCGAGGAGTTAGGGGCAATTAAAGAGATTTTAACACCAGGTGCTAACGATGTTTGGGTTGTAAAGGGTGCAAAAGGTAAAGAAATATTAATTCCATTTATTGATGATATCGTGAAGGAAATTGATATTGAAGAACAAAGAATTACCATTCACCTCATGGAAGGATTAATTTAACATGAAAATTGATATCTTAACCCTGTTCCCTAACATGTTTAATGGTGTACTAGGTGAATCCATTTTAAAAAAGGCTCAAGAAAAAGAGAAGGTTTCGTTTCGAGTTGTGAATTTTCGTGAATACGCGGATAACAAACATCAAAAAGTAGACGATTACCCATATGGTGGCGGAGCTGGAATGGTATTAATGCCACAGCCAATCTTTGACGCAGTGGAGGACTTAACGAAACAAACACAATCTAAGCCGAAGGTGATTCTTCTATGCCCCCAGGGTGAAAGATTTACCCAACAAAAAGCGGAAAGCTTGGCACAAGAAGAACACCTTATTTTTATCTGTGGTCATTATGAGGGCTATGATGAAAGAATACGTGACCACTTGAGCACAGAAGAAATTTCGATTGGCGATTTTGTCTTAACTGGTGGAGAGCTTGCTGCAATGGTAATCTCTGATAGTGTTGTTCGACTGTTACCAGGTGTTTTGGGAAATGAAGAATCGCCTGTACTTGACTCCCATAGTACGGGGTTATTAGAGCACCCTCATTATACAAGACCCGCAAATTTTAGAGGAATGGCTGTACCCGATGTGTTATTATCAGGAAATCATATGCATATTGAAGATTGGCGGGAAAAAGAATCACTTCGTCGAACCTATCAAAGGAGACCAGATTTACTTGAAAACTACGAGCTATCCCCTAAGCAAAAAAAATGGGTAGAAGAATTTAAATTAGATGAAGAGTAGCTATTGCAACAGCAACAGGATTATGGTAATATACTCTTTGTGACTTGGGCAATTTGTCTCAAGTCTTATTAAGATGTTCCGCTGCAATGAATGGATATTGGTAAGAGCATCTGTTGGAAGGAGTTGAAGAAGACGATGCAAAACATTATTGAAGAAATCACAAAAGAACAATTAAGAACTGACCTTCCTGTATTCCGTCCTGGAGATACTGTACGTGTACACGTGAAAGTTATCGAGGGTACTCGTGAGCGTATTCAGGTATACGAAGGTGTTGTGATTAAGCGTCGTGGTGGAGGAGTTAGCGAAACATTCACTGTTCGTAAGGTATCTTACGGAGTAGGTGTTGAACGTACATTCCCAGTGCATACACCAAAAATTGCGAAGCTTGAAGTAGTACGCCGTGGTAAAGTACGCCGTGCGAAATTATACTACTTACGCGAACTTCGTGGTAAAAAAGCACGTATTAAAGAAATTCGATAATAAAAAAGAAAGGAGCTTGTATGAAAATACCAAGCTCCTTTTACATTTGCATAAGTAATAATTATAATAAGAGAATAATACATATTAAATCTTAGCTTAGGTAGATGAGAAAAGAAGAACAGGTGGAGGAGCAATGATGGCCAAACAAAAAAATGAACTTTGGGAATGGATAAAAGCGTTAGCGATAGCTGTTATCTTAGCAGCTGTTATACGTTATTTTTTCTTTGCGCCGATTGTAGTAGACGGGCTATCAATGATGCCAACTCTTCATCACCAAGACCGTATGATTGTTAACAAAATTGGCTATAAGGTCGGTAAACCGGATCGCTTTGATATTGTTGTCTTTCATGCAACAGTAGAAAAAGATTATATCAAGCGTATCATTGGATTACCCGGTGATCGAATTGAATACAAAAACGATATCCTCTATATCAATGGTGAACCGTATGATGAACCATATCTTGACGATTACAAGAAAAATCTAATCGACGGGCCGCTTACAGACCCATTTGTCTTAGAAGAAGTTCCAGAAGGGCATCTGTTTGTTATGGGGGACAATCGCCGCTATAGTAAAGACTCACGCCATATTGGCCCAGTCCTAATTAGCGAAGTATTAGGAGAAACAAGCTTAATCTACTGGCCGCTATCTGATTTTGGTATTGTAAAATAATCTAAAAGCAGAAACATTCATAAATTTAACCATATAAGTTGGTGAAGAATCTTGACAATTCAATGGTTTCCTGGCCATATGGCAAAAGCAAGGAGACAAGTTACAGAAAAACTCTCACTCATCGATATTGTATTCGAGCTTGTTGATGCTAGAATTCCTGCATCATCTAGAAACCCAATGATCGATGAAATCATCAAAAATAAGCCAAGACTGCTCCTTTTAAACAAAGCCGATATGGCCGATCCAAAAGTAACAAAGGAATGGATCGAGTATTATAAAGAAATTGGTGTGCCTGCCCTCGCTATCAATTCACAAGAAGGTAATGGAATGAAACAAATTGTGAGTGAAGCAAGGGTAATTTTACAAGAGAAATTTGACAAAATGGCGGCTAAAGGGGTTCGACCACGTGCCATTCGTGCGTTAATCGTTGGAATCCCAAATGTAGGAAAATCGACTCTAATAAACCGTTTAGCTAAGAAGAACATCGCTCAAACGGGTAATCGCCCTGGTATAACGAAGGCACAGCAATGGATCAAGGTTGGAAAAGAACTTGAACTACTTGATACACCAGGTATTTTGTGGCCAAAATTCGAAGATCAAGAGGTTGGTTTGAAACTTGCAACAACTGGTGCAATTAAAGATACCATCTTAAACCTACAAGATATTGCAGTCTATGCTCTTCGATTTTTAGAGGAAAACTATCCGGAAAATTTAAAGGAACGTTTTGACCTTGAAGGCATACCGGAAGATATTGTACTGCTTTTTGACGAAATTGCTAAACGTCGTGGCACTAGGATGTCTGGTGGTGTAACTGACTACGACAAAACAGCTGAATTAATAATTCGAGAAATTCGATCTGAAAAACTAGGCAGGCTTACATTTGAAAAACCGGAAAGGTTCGCATGATAGCGAACCTTCATTTTTTTTGGCAAATGTCGATATAAAATACATAGAGCAAACGAAAATGAAGGTGAAGAAATGTCACAATTAACAATCAAAGAAATCGAAAAAAGACTATCCACGATACGTGCCGAAGATGATACGTTCCTAAAAGAGTGTGAACATGATACTCGAAAAGGGGTTCAGGTACTGTTGCAACGCTGGAAAAAGAAAAAGGTTGTACAAAAAGCTTTAGAGCGACAATATAAAGAAATGACCCAATATGAACAAGCACTTTATAATAAAGGCATTACATATATAGCAGGTGTTGATGAAGTAGGTCGAGGACCATTGGCTGGGCCAGTTGTGGCTGCAGCAGTCATTTTGCCCCAAGATGCCTATTTACCAGGCTTAAATGATTCTAAGAAACTGTCTGAACAAAAAAGAGAAGAGCTATTTCAACAAATACATGAATGTGCCATCTCCGTCGGGATTGGGATCATACCGGCTAATGTTATTGACGATGTTAATATTTATCAAGCTACAAAACAGGCAATGAAAAAGGCCATATTAAGTTTATCTGTAAGGCCGGACCATCTTTTAGTTGACGCCATGGAAATACCAGTTGGTATCGCGCAAACCTCTATCATAAAAGGGGATGCGAGCAGTGTGTCCATTGCTGCAGGCTCCATCATTGCAAAAGTAACTAGAGACCGTCTCATGGTACGTTTAAGTCACGATTATCCACAATACGGATTTGAAAATCACATGGGATATGGGACGGCATATCATCTTGATGCTCTTAAAAAATATGGTGTTACGTGTGAGCATCGTCGTTCATATGCTCCAATACGAGAGTTAATAGAGGTAAAATGATGATACCAATCCACTTATTTCAAGCGTTAATGAAGAGTGAAGCCTTTCAAAAGCTTCACTCTCTTTCAAATACAAATCAAAGTGAACTAAAGACACAAAATCCTACCAATAATCTATCTAGTTTTTTACCAACATTAAAGGGAGAAATAACAGAAAATGTGGTCCATCAAAGCCGTTTGCTTCAAACGGACACTGTAGAACTAACATCGAATGACTCGACTCAATTTTTCCAGCAACAAATTACCTTTCATAATCCAGCTTATCCTAATTTTTCAATTCGAATGGATGGAAAGAAGAAACAAGGTAAAATCGATCCAGATTTTTGCCATCTTCTTTTTTCGTTAGAACTCGAATATTTAAAAGATGTAGTTATTGATGTAAAAGTTCAATACCGTATTCTATCCATTACTATCTTTAATGACACAGAAGGAATCGGAGCGTTAGTTGAGGAACTAAAACCGACTCTCCAAACCAATTTAGAGAAAAATGGCTATCAGATTTCATCGATTAAAATTAGTAAGCCAACTTCAGAAGGTAACCAAGTAACGAAAACAAGGTTTGAAGGGTTTAATGAAAGAGTTGATGTGAAAATATGAAAAAATTATCGGATACGAATAAAATGAAGGCAGTAGCTTTGTCATATGATAAAAAGATTGATTCTGAGCCAAAGATTGTTGCAAAGGGTAAGGGTGAGATTGCTCAAAATATAATCAAGATGGCCGAGGTCCATGATATTCCAATTCAGGAGGATACCGCATTAGTAGAGCTATTAGGGGAGCTAAAATTAAATGAGGGGATTCCCGAGGAACTGTACCAGGTTATTGCAGAAATCTTTGCTTTTATTTATAAAATGGATAAAAGCTTTGAGAATTCAGATAGATAGTTTTTTGATATAGTATTTTTTGAAATTCACAGAAAAAAGAACAAATTTATGCGAAATGGTAGACAAGCAGTCTTTTCGGTTATAAAATGAAAGCGCAGTCTAATTTTTGTCTGTTTTGCATCATTAAGAATCGGGAGATAGCCCTGACATTAAATGATGTAATTTTTCTATGCAAATAGTATTTTTCTGAAAAATTGTAATTGTCATAGAAAGTTAATAAAAGAAAATGTATAATAACATTTTGACTGACAAAAAATTCTTTGCTTTTTACATGAGAATGGAGGATGGGAAATGAATATCCATGAGTATCAAGGAAAAGAGATCCTCAGACAATATGGGGTAGCTGTTCCAAATGGTAAGGTTGCATTCACGGTTGATGAGGCTGTTGAAGCTGCAAAAGAACTTGGATCCCAAGTTTGTGTAGTTAAAGCACAAATTCACGCAGGGGGTCGTGGTAAAGCTGGTGGGGTTAAAGTAGCGAAAAACCTAGATGAGGTTCGTACATATGCTAATGAAATCCTAGGTAAAACACTTGTTACACACCAAACAGGTCCAGAAGGTAAAGAAGTAAAACGTCTTCTAATTGAAGAAGGCTGCGATATTAAAAAAGAGTACTATATTGGACTAGTACTTGATCGTGCAACTTCTCGCGTTGTTTTAATGGCATCTGAAGAAGGTGGAACAGAAATCGAAGAGGTTGCTGAAAAAACACCTGAAAAGATTTTCAAAGAAGTAATTGATCCTATTGTTGGATTATTACCATTCCAAGCTCGTCGAATCGCATTTAATATTAACATTCCAAAAGAATTAGTGAATCAAGCCGTTAAATTTATGACAGCTTTATACACTGCATTCGTTGAAAAGGATTGCTCGATTGCTGAAATTAACCCGTTAGTTGTAACTGGTGATGGTAAGGTTATGGCTCTTGACGCAAAATTAAACTTTGATGCAAACGCATTATACCGTCAAAAGGACGTATTAGAATATCGTGACTTAGACGAAGAGGATGCGAAGGAAATTGAAGCATCTAAATATGACTTAAGCTATATTTCTCTTGATGGAAACATCGGCTGTATGGTAAACGGTGCAGGTCTTGCGATGTCAACAATGGACATCATTAAACATTACGGCGGGGACCCTGCGAACTTCCTTGATGTTGGGGGCGGCGCGACAGCTAAGAAAGTAACAGAAGCATTTAAAATCATTCTATCAGATGAAAACGTTAAAGGTATTTTTGTAAATATCTTTGGTGGAATTATGAAGTGTGATG
The DNA here is from genome assembly GCF_036962685.1 of Bacillus sp. JJ1566. Lineage (NCBI taxonomy): Bacteria > Bacillati > Bacillota > Bacilli > Caryophanales > Bacillaceae > Bacillus > Bacillus sp. JJ1566. The sequence goes on from NZ_JBALOP010000002.1 coordinate 207,356, forward strand.
TGATTGCAGAAGGTGTTGTAGCTGCAACGAAAGAAGTAGGCTTAGAAATTCCTCTAGTAGTACGTCTTGAAGGGACAAACGTTGATTTAGGTAAAAAGATTTTAAACGAATCTGGTCTTAACATTACTGCTGCTGAATCAATGGCAGATGGTGCACAAAAAATCGTATCACTAGTAGGGTAAGAAAGGCAGGGGACAAACATGAGTGTTTTTGTTAATAAAGATACAAAAGTAATTGTTCAAGGGATAACAGGTGCTACGGCCCTTTTCCATACAAAACAAATGCTTGAATATGGCACTAAAATTGTGGGTGGTACTTCACCTGGTAAGGGTGGAACTGAGGTAGAAGGTGTTCCTGTATTCAATACTGTAAAAGAAGCAGTAGATCAAACAGGCGCAACAGCTTCTGTCATTTATGTTCCTGCTCCGTTTGCTGCAGATGCAATCATGGAAGCAGTTGATGCAGGACTAGATCTAGCAATCTGTATTACAGAGCATATTCCAGTATTAGACATGGTGAAAGTGAAACGCTATATGGAAGGTAAAAAGACTCGTTTAGTCGGTCCTAACTGCCCTGGTGTTATCACAGCTGACGAATGTAAAATTGGTATTATGCCTGGATATATTCATAAAAAAGGCCATGTAGGAGTTGTATCGCGTTCTGGTACGTTAACATATGAGGCTGTACATCAATTAACACAAGCTGGCATTGGTCAAACAACAGCTGTAGGTATTGGTGGGGACCCTGTTAACGGAACGAACTTCATCGACGTCTTAAAAGCGTTTAATGAAGATGATGAAACATATGCGGTTATCATGATTGGTGAAATTGGTGGAACAGCTGAAGAAGAAGCTGCTGAGTGGGTAAAAGCAAACATGACTAAACCAGTTGTAGGGTTTATCGGTGGACAAACTGCACCTCCAGGAAAGCGTATGGGCCATGCTGGTGCGATTATTTCTGGTGGTAAAGGTACAGCTGCTGAAAAGATCAAGACAATGAATGAATGTGGAATTAAGGTTGCTGAAACACCATCAGTAATGGGAGAAACATTAATTTCGGTTCTTAAAGAAAAAGGTTTATACGAAAAGTGTAAAACGCACTAATAAATAGATGAAATGGGGCAGTTCTGTTTGAAGAACTGTCTCTTTCTGATGAAAAAAGGAGATTCTATGGAAAAAATTCGTGAAAATTTAATACATCTCCACCATTGTCGGGGAATAGGCTGGAAATCTATTTTTCGAATCCTACAGCATGACCCCACACTTTCTTCCATTTATCATTATCCCCAAGCTTTTTATGAAAAAATCCTTCCATTAACAAAAAATCAGGTGAGTATTTTTTTAAAAGATTTGCATTCTTTATCAATCCAAAGTATGCTAAAACAATATAGCAATAATAATGTGGGGATTATTACCATATTTGATCAAGAGTATCCTCGGCTTCTGAAACAAATTTATGACCCACCATGGGTATTATATTTTGCCGGAGACAAGTCTTTATTAAACAGTGAGAAATTATTAAGTGTAGTAGGCTCTCGTACACCAACTGCAATAAGCAAGCAAAGTATGACAAAGGTGTTGGTGCCTTTAATTAAGCAAAATTGGGTATTGGTTAGTGGTTTGGCGCGTGGAATAGATACAATGGCTCATAGGTTAGCAATCGATCATAACGGGAAAACCATTGCGGTCATCGCTGGCGGCCTTCAACATATTTATCCTCTTGAAAACAAAGAGTTGGCAACTACTATCACTCAAAATCATATACTAATTTCTGAATATCCCCCGTTTACAAAGCCAGAAAAATGGCAGTTCCCGATGCGGAATCGAATAATAAGTGGTTTGACACAAGGTACATTAGTTGTTGAAGCCAAGGAAAGAAGCGGTTCGTTAATCACAGCTGATCAAGCACTGAATCAGGGCAGAGAGGTTTTTGCGATTCCTGGGTCCATATTAGAACTTTCATGTGTTGGAACGAATAAATTAATTCAGTCAGGAGCAAAAATGGTGCTTAACAGCGAGGATGTTTTATCGGAAATCTGTTAAAATACTTAAAAAATTGAATAAAAAGCGTATAAAAATAATCATAACAGTTTGACAAACTGGTCGTGAATATTTAATAATATGGAGGATTTATTATAAAAAATAAGATATTAATTTAACCTCTAAGGAGGAAGCGATACATGTCGGACTATTTAGTCATAGTTGAATCACCAGCAAAAGCAAAAACAATTGAAAGATATTTGGGAAAAAAGTATAAGGTAAAGGCTTCGATGGGTCATGTCAGAGACCTTCCAAGAAGTCAAATGGGCGTCGATGCAAAAAATCATTTTGAAGTAAAATATATAACAATTCGAGGTAAGGGCCCAGTATTGAAGGAATTAAAAACCGCCGCGAAAAAAGCGAAAAAAGTCTATCTAGCGGCTGACCCTGACCGTGAAGGTGAAGCAATTGCATGGCATCTTGCTCACTCATTGAATGTAGATATTAATTCAGACTGTAGAGTTGTTTTCAACGAAATTACGAAAGATGCCATTAAAGAGTCATTTAAGCATCCAAGGCCGATTAATCAGGATTTAGTTGATGCGCAACAAGCTAGACGTGTTCTTGACAGATTAGTAGGCTATAATATTAGTCCAATCCTTTGGAAGAAAGTAAAAAAAGGGTTAAGTGCAGGGCGAGTCCAATCCGTTGCTGTCAGACTAATCATTGATCGCGAAAAAGAAATTCAAAATTTTGAGCCGGAAGAATACTGGTCAATTAAAGCTGACTTTTTAAAAGGAACTGACCAATTTGAAGGCCAATTTTATGGTGTGAATGGTAAAAAAGTAGAATTAACAAATGAATCAGAAGTAAAAGATATTCTTTCAACAGTTGAAGGAAACTCATTTACTATTACTTCTGTCACTAAAAAGGAACGAAAAAGAAATCCAGCACCACCATTTATCACATCTTCTTTACAACAAGAAGCAGCTCGAAAGTTGAATTTCCGTGCCAAGAAAACAATGATGCTAGCACAACAATTATATGAAGGTATTGACCTAGGCAAGGAAGGAACAGTTGGTCTAATCACCTACATGCGTACGGATTCAACACGAATTTCAGATACAGCAATTGCGGAAGGCTCACAATATATTGAACAGACTTTTGGCAAACAATTCTTAACGGATTCAAAAAGAAAAGAGAAAAAAGGAGCGAATACCCAGGATGCTCACGAAGGGATTCGACCAACTTCTGTCTTTAGAGAGCCAAATAGTGTTAAACAATATTTAGGTAGGGACCAATTAAGATTGTATAAGCTTATTTGGGAACGTTTTGTTGCAAGTCAAATGGCTTCTGCAATTATGGATACAATGAGCGTTGACTTAAAAAATGGGGATGTTGTTTTTCGTGCAACGGGCTCAAAAGTTAAATTCCCTGGTTTTATGAAGGTTTATGTTGAGGGTAATGATGATAATGTTGAGGAAAAAGAAAATATGCTTCCTGAATTAAAAGAGGGAGACCAAGTATTTTCGAAAGATATTGATCCAAAGCAACATTTTACCCAGCCACCACCAAGGTATACAGAAGCGAGACTTGTTAAGACTCTTGAAGAATTGGGTATAGGAAGACCTTCTACTTATGCACCAACTCTTGATACCATTCAAAAGAGAGGGTATGTGGCATTAGATAACAAGCGATTCATACCAACGGAGCTTGGAGAAATCGTCGATGAGTTAATGCTCGAGTTCTTTCCGAAAATTTTAGATGTAGAGTTTACAGCAAAAATGGAGCAAAACCTTGATGAAGTTGAAGAAGGAAAAACAGAATGGATTAACATTATTGATGATTTTTACAAGGATTTTGAAAAAAGATTAGAAATTGCAGAAGCAGAAATGAAGGAAGTTGAAATAAAGGATGAACCCGCAGGTGTGGATTGTGAAAATTGCGGTCATCCGATGGTTTATAAAATGGGGCGTTATGGAAAATTCATGGCTTGCTCCAATTTCCCTGATTGTCGCAACACTAAACCGATTGTTAAAGAAATCGGGGTTCCTTGTCCGAAATGTGATAAAGGAAACATTGTTGAAAGAAAAAGCAAGAAGAAAAGAATTTTTTATGGCTGCGATCAATACCCTGAATGTGATTTTCTATCTTGGGATAAACCACTTCCAAGAAAGTGTCCAAAGTGTGAAAACTTATTAGTTGAGAAAAAGCTCAAAAAAGGAATTCAAGTGCAATGTATTGAGTGTGATTACAAAGAAGAACCTCAAAAATAACTTGTGTGGTGAGCTTTACTCTAGCTCACCACTTTCTATGTTTTAAAAAAGGATTCGGAAACAATTTCTTGTACAATTCAGAATTTTGTAAAAAAATCAGAGTTTTTATTTGCATGGGCTACTAAATTATGATAATATTTAGTAGCCCTTGTGAGGTGAAAATAATGGAAAATGTGAACAAATCGTTACAGTTATTCAAAGAATATTTACAAATCGAGAAAAATTATTCAGAATATACAATTGTCCATTATGAACAATCGATTGAACATTTTTTCTTATTTCTGAAACGAGAATCCATCTCAAATTTATCTGAAGTGACATATTCAGATGTGCGATTGTATCTTACGGAGCTTTATAAGAAACAATATGCAAGAAGTACTGTTGCAAAAAAGATCTCAACATTGCGCAGTTTTTTTAATTTTCTTCTAAGGGAAAAGCTGATTTCTCATAATCCATTTACTTTGGTTTCATTACCAAAAAGGGAACAAAAGCTCCCACATTTTTTATATGATGAAGAATTAGAAAAGCTATTCGGAGTATCAGATGTTTCTACCAGTATGGGGCAGCGGGATCAAGCTTTGCTTGAATTGCTTTATGCTACTGGAATCCGTGTAAGTGAATGCTGTAAACTTACACTTCAGGATTTGGATTTATCATTAGGAACTGTGTTTGTTCATGGTAAAGGAAATAAGCAACGTTATGTTCCTTTTGGAAGTTATGCCGAACAAGCTCTTACAAACTATATATCAAGTGGTCGCAAAGAATTGCTCGAAAAGGCATCAGTACATACAGACAATCTATTCCTTAATTTTCGGGGTGGACCATTAACAACTAGGGGAGTCCGATTAATCTTAAATAAGATGATTGAAAAGACTTCATCTACGATACATATTAGTCCACACGTATTAAGACATACATTTGCTACACACCTTTTAAACGAGGGCGCTGATATGAGGTCTGTCCAAGAACTGCTAGGGCACGAAAATCTGTCGTCAACACAAGTTTATACTCATGTTACAAAGGATCATTTGCGGAATATTTATCTATCCTCACATCCACGTGCATAAGGAGGTTGTTCTAAAAAATGTCAAATTTTCATGCAACGACAATATTTGCAGTAAAGCACAAAGGTAATTCAGCGATGGCAGGAGATGGTCAAGTAACCTTTGGTAATGCAGTTGTTATGAAGCATACCGCAAGAAAGGTGCGCAAACTGTTTCAGGGCAGAGTTATTGCAGGTTTTGCCGGTTCCGTTGCAGATGCATTTACTCTTTTTGAAATGTTTGAAGGACGCCTGGAGGAATTTAATGGAAATTTACAAAGGGCAGCGGTTGAGCTTGCAAAAGAATGGCGAAGTGACAAAGTTCTTCGCAAATTAGAGGCTATGCTGATTGTAATGGATGAGAAGGATTTGCTTCTAATTTCGGGAACTGGTGAAGTGATTGAACCAGATGATGGAATTCTTGCAATTGGCTCTGGTGGAAATTACGCTCTTTCAGCTGGACGTGCATTAAAAAAATATTCAGGTGATCATTTAACGGCAAGAGAAATCGCAAAAGCTTCGTTAGAAATTGCAAGTGAGATTTGTGTGTACACAAATGAAAATATTATAGTTGAAGAACTATAAGGAGGGGATTTCTTTGAAAACGAATTTAACCCCAAGACAGATTGTAGAAAAGTTAGATCAATACATAATTGGTCAGAACGACGCAAAAAGAGCTGTATCAGTCGCTTTAAGAAATCGATACCGCCGCAGTCTGCTTAACGAAAAGCTTAAAGATGAAATCGTTCCAAAGAATATCTTAATGATTGGACCAACTGGTGTTGGAAAGACCGAAATTGCTAGACGACTTGCAAAGCTTGTAGGAGCTCCATTTATTAAGGTTGAGGCTACTAAATTTACTGAAGTTGGTTATGTTGGCCGAGATGTAGAATCAATGGTTCGCGATTTAATTGAGACTGCAGTTCGCCTCGTGAAAGAGGAGAAAATGGCGGAAGTCTCTGAACGAGCTCAGGAAAATGCCAATAAACGCATTGTTGAGCTGCTTGTCCCAGGTTCAAAAAAGCAAACAACTTATAAAAATCCACTTGAAATGCTGTTTGGTGGGAATACTAATGAACCAGAGGTAGAAAAATCTTCGGATGAAGACAGCTTGAGTGATAGAAGAAAGCGAATGGCTCATAAGCTCGCACTTGGAGAACTCGAAGATTATTATGTTACAGTTGAAGTGGAAGAACAGCAGCCATCCATGTTTGATCTTTTTCAAGGTTCCGGTATGGAAAATATGGGAATGAATATGCAGGATGCGTTAAGTAACTTAATGCCGAAAAAGCGCAAAAAGCGTAAATTAACGGTTAAAGATGCTCGCAAGGTCCTAACAAATGAAGAAGCAGCGAAACTTATTGATATGGATGAGGTTACACAAGAAGCAGTAAACCGTGCGGAACAATCAGGTATTATTTTTATTGATGAGATTGACAAAGTAGCAGGAAAAAGTCATAATTCTTCTTCGGCAGATGTCTCAAGAGAGGGAGTTCAACGAGATATTTTACCGATTGTTGAAGGTTCAACCGTTGTAACGAAATATGGATCTGTTAAAACAGACCATATGCTATTTATTGCAGCAGGTGCCTTCCATATGTCAAAACCATCGGATTTAATCCCTGAGTTACAAGGTCGTTTTCCGATTCGTGTAGAGCTTACTAAACTTACTGTTGATGATTTTTATCGTATCTTAGTTGAGCCGGATAATGCCCTATTGAAACAATATTCAGCATTATTAGAAACAGAAGGTATACAACTTGAATTTTCTGACGATGCTATTCGTAAGATAGCTGAAGTTGCCTTCCAAGTGAATCAAGACACGGATAATATCGGTGCTCGTCGCCTACATACAATTTTGGAAAGACTTTTAGAGGACTTATCATTTGAAGCGCCGGATATTACAATGGAAAAAATCATGATTACTCCACAATATGTGGATGAGAAATTAAGCACAATCGTAAAAAACAAAGATTTAAGTCAGTTTATTTTGTAAGATTATCAGGAGGAACAAAAATGCCATTATTAGAAAGAACACGAAAAATTAATGCTATGCTACAAAATGCAGCAGGTAAACCAGTTAACTTCAAGGAAATGTCAGAAACACTACGCGATGTCATTGGAGCAAATATTTTCTTATTAAGTCGCCGTGGAAAACTTCTTGGATTTGCTATCAATCAACAAATTGAAAACGAAAGAATGAAGAAAATGATTGAAGATCGTCATTTCCCTGAAGAATACACACAAAGCCTATTCAGTATTCAGGAAACATCATCGAACCTTGATATTGAAAGTGCTTATACTGCATTCCCAATTGAAAACAAAGACTTGTTTAAAAACGGACTTACAACAATCGTACCAATCATTGGTGGCGGTGAACGATTAGGTACACTCATTCTTTCAAGACTTGATCAAAACTTTGAAGATGATGATTTAATCTTAGCTGAGTATGGTGCAACAGTTGTTGGTATGGAAATCCTACGTGAAAAAGCAGAAGAAATTGAAGAGGAAGCTAGAAGCAAAGCGGTTGTTCAAATGGCAATCAGTTCACTATCATATAGTGAATTTGAAGCAATTGAACATATTTTCGAAGAATTAAATGGCAACGAAGGGTTACTAGTTGCAAGTAAAATTGCAGACCGCGTTGGAATCACAAGATCAGTTATCGTTAACGCATTAAGAAAGCTTGAAAGTGCTGGTGTAATTGAATCTCGTTCTTTAGGAATGAAAGGAACTTACATTAAAGTACTGAACGATAAATTCTTACTTGAATTAGAAAAACTAAAATCACATTAAGCAGAAAACGAAGATGGCTTTGCCATCTTCGTTTTTTTTTTATCTAGTTATTGAATGCTGAAATTGTTTCATCAATCAACTGGAAGTAAATAGGTTATCATAAATTGTCGATTTTTGTAGTGGAAATATGTACTTGTCCTTTTTTGTAAAAAATACGTGAAACTTCATAACTTAAATCCTATAATAAAGAGCAGAACTCATAGGGAAAAAGTCCTATATTGTCGAAAAACATCACTTTTTATCATAAGGTTCGTAGACAGATAGATTTAATTTCATTACAATAAGAAAGAGTTAACACTATACGTTATATTTATTCGAAGAATTTATATTTTTTGTGGGGGGATAAGATGAAACTTTTTTCTAATACCATACATTCGCTAGAAAAAGCATTGGATTATTCAACTCTACGACAGAAGGTTATTTCAAATAATATTGCTAATGTAGACACACCAAATTATAAAGCACAGGATGCTAGCTTTAAGAACCTTCTTTCAAATGAAATGAATAGTCAGTTAAAAGCAAATCGTACGAATGAAAAACATTTCGAATTTACTACTAACAAACGCGTAAACGGTCCGTTTGTTACAGCAAAGAATGATACAGCATATAACCATAACGGTAATAACGTGGATATCGATAAAGAAATGGCTCTATTAGCGGAAAACCAAATTTATTATAATGCCTTAACAGAAAGAATAAGTGGAAAATTTAATACATTAAATACAGTGATTAAAGGTGGGAACTAAGAGTGTCGATTTTTCATAGCCTCAATACAAGTACTTCTGCATTAACGGCTGGACGACTTAGAATGGACGTCATTTCTTCAAATATGGCAAATGTGGATACAACAAGGGGAAAACTTGTTGATGGACAGTGGCAGCCATATAGAAGGAAAATGGTTGTTCAGCAGCCGCAAGGTAATAGTTTTTCCTCCCATCTATCAAAAGCAATGAATCAATCAAAAATAGGGAACGGAGTCAAGGTGACAGGAATCGTTGAGGATAGCACTCCTTTTCAGTTGGTATATAATCCAGAACATCCCGATGCGAATGAAGAAGGCTATGTTGAACTTCCAAATGTAGACCCTCTAAAGGAAATGGTCGATTTAATTAGTGCCACAAGATCGTACGAGGCGAATGTGACGGTCCTTAACGCCTCAAAAGGAATGCTAATGAAAGCTTTAGAAATAGGAAAATAGGTGAAGAATCGTGATTGATAGGATAAATATTGAAACACCGCAGATTTTCTCAAAGCATGGAGAACAGCTAAAGACAGCAAGTTCTGTCCAAAAAGAGTTTAGCCATCTTTTAAAAAATGCCATCAATAATGTGAATGAATCACAAAAGACTTCGGATATCATGACCGAAAAGCTGGTAAAAGGCGAAAACGTTGATTTGCACCAAGTAATGATTGCTTCTCAGAAAGCGAGTGTTTCATTGCAAGCAACACTTCAAATTCGAAATAAAGTAATAGAAGCATACCAAGAAATCATGAGGATGCAGGTTTAATCCGAAACAAAACATCTTGATAGGGGTATGTAAATGAAAGAGAAATTTCTTTTATATAAAACGAACATAAGTGAATATTGGAAGAAACAATCCGGTTTTCAAAAGACCACGATAATTGGATTGCCATTGCTTTTGATTTTGATTATCTCGCTTACTGTGTTTTTCACAACAAAATCAACGCTTGTTCCTTTGTATAGCAATCTTACACCACAGGAAACAGGGCAAATTAAAGCAACTTTAGATTCTAGGGGAATTCAATCAGAAATAGCGGATAATGGATCAACCATTAAGGTACCAGAGGAAGTGGTAGAAACCTTAATGGTTGAACTTGCGGCAGAAGGAATACCAGACAGTGGTAATATCGATTATTCGTTTTTTGGTCAAAATGCGGGTTTTGGGATGACCGATAATGAATTTAATATGCTTAAACTCGAATCCACTCAAACTGAATTAGCAAACCTAATCAAGGGCATCGATGGAATAAACGATGCGAAGGTTATGATTAGCATGCCGAACGAGGGAATTTTTGTTAAGGACAGCCAGGCAGAGGCGTCCGCTTCAATCGTTCTAAACACGAAACCAGGGTATAGGTTCGAACAACAACAGATAAAATCCTTATATCACTTGGTTTCAAAAAGTATTCCTAACCTACCTACTGATAATATCGTCATAACTAACCAAAACTTTGAGTATTTTGACTTGGAAAATGAAGATAATTTAACAGTTTCCGGAAATGTAGCTTCACAGCTTGAATTGAAGCGTGAAATTGAAAGGGATATTCAAAGACAGGTCCAGCAAATGCTTGGAACAATGATGGGACCAGAGAAGGTTGTTGTGTCGGTTACAACTGATATTGATTTTACACAAGAAAATCGCCAAGAAAACCTGGTGACACCTGTTGATCCTGAAAACATGGAAGGTATTGAAATTAGTGTCGAAAGAATTACCGAGACCTTTACTGGGGAAGGTGCAGCAGCAGGTGGAGTAGTTGGTACTGGTGAGACGGATGTCCCAACCTACAATGCAGATGGACAAACTGGTAATGGGGATTATGAACGTATTGAAGAGCGTGTCAATAAAGATGTGAATCGTATCACAAAGGAAATTGTAGAAGCTCCTTATAAAATAAGAGATTTAGGGATTCAGGTGATGGTCGAAGCGCCAGATCCTAAAGACCCTGCATCAATGCCACAGGAACGTGTGGATGATATTGAGAGAATACTAAGTACGATTGTAAGTACTAGTATCAATCAAGACGTGAACAATCAATTAACACAAGATGAAATACAAGATAAAATTGTCGTTTCAGTTCAAGAGTTTAATGGAAAAACAGCAACAGTTACTGAAACACCAGCAATCACAAATATCCCTCTATGGGTATATATTGTGAGTGGCCTTTTAGTACTTGGGCTTATCATTCTATTATTCTTATTTTTACGCAAAAAGAAAGATACAGAAATCGAGGAGGAACTACCTCAATCGGAACCTGTGTTCTTTGATCATATTCCAGATGTTAATGAAGAAAAAGAATCAGAAGCAACAGTCAGAAGAAAACAATTGGAAAAACTCGCAAAAGATAAACCAGAGGATTTTGCGAAATTATTACGTTCATGGTTAGCAGATGAGTAGGAGGTGGAGAAATGGCAAAACGAGATGTTCATAATGGTCTTACCGGCAAACAAAAAGCAGCCATTCTCCTCATTTCACTAGGTCCAGATGTTTCGGCTTCAGTGTATAAGCATCTCTCAGAGGAAGAAATCGAAAAGTTAACTTTAGAAATTTCTGGCGTTCGAAAAGTGGAAGCAAATACAAAGGAACAAATCATGGAAGAGTTCCACCAAATTGCGATAGCCCAAGATTATATTACCCAAGGTGGAATTGGATATGCAAAGACAGTCCTTGAAAAAGCACTTGGGGAAGAACAAGCAGGAGTTATCATTAACCGACTAACTTCTTCTTTACAGGTTAAACCGTTTGATTTTGCAAGAAAGGCGGATCCTGGACAAATTTTGAACTTTATTCAAAATGAGCATCCACAGACAATTGCTTTAATTTTATCTTATTTAGATTCAAGACAAGCAGCACAAATCTTATCGGAGCTACCACAAGAGGTTCAAGCTGATATCGCTAGAAGAATCGCTATTATGGATCGAACTTCACCAGAGATTATTAATGAGGTTGAGCAAATTCTTGAACGTAAGCTTTCGGCTACTGTGACACATGATTATACTCAAACCGGTGGAATAGAAGCCGTTGTAGAAGTATTAAATGGAGTCGACCGTTCTACGGAAAGAACGATTTTAGATGCGCTTGAGATTCAAGATCCTGAGCTTGCAGAAGAAATTAAAAAGAGAATGTTTGTATTTGAAGACATTGTTACACTTGATAATCGTGCGATTCAGCGCGTCATTCGTGATGTGGAAAATGAGGACCTTATGCTCTCACTTCGTGTTGCAAGTGAAGAAGTAAAAGAAATTGTCTTTAAAAATATGTCCAAACGAATGGTTGAAACCTTTAAAGAGGAAATGGAATATATGGGTCCAGTTCGCTTACGGGATGTTGAGGAAGCTCAATCACGTATTGTAGCTGTTATTAGAAGACTCGAGGAAGCTGGGGAAATCGTCATCGCTCGTGGCGGAGGAGATGATATTATTGTCTAACATTATTAAGTCAAGTTCTAATCAGTCTAAGGATATTCCAAAAAGAGTAATCGGGCTTAAATTGTTACAGACACAAGAATTCAATCAAGTTGAGCCAGAGGAACAAAATCTACAGGCTGTTTCTCAAAAAATGCTTGATGAGGCTAAAGGACAGGCTGATAAAATTGTCAAGGACGCTATTTCATATTCCAATTCAATTAGGCAACAAGCATTAGTAGATAAAAGTGAATGGGAAGAAGAGAAACATGAGCTTTTCGAAAAAACTTCAGAAGAAGGCTTTCAAGCCGGGTTGATTAAAGGTAGAGAACAGGGATATCAAGAATATTCTGATTTACTTTCTGAGGCTCGCCAAATTATTGATACATCAAAGCATGATTACGATCAATATCTTGATTCTTCTGAAGAAGTCATTTTAAAGCTTGCAATGACGGTAGCGGAAAAAATTATCGGGATTCATTTAGCTGAGCAACCTGAAGACTTTACTAACATTGTAAAAAAGGCGCTTAAAGAAGTAAAAGAGCATTCTGATATTACGATTCAAGTAAATCCACGATTTTACCAATTTGTGATTGAGCAAAAAGAAGAGCTAACAGCTATTCTAAACCGAGAAACTGATCTTTTTGTTTATCCGAATGAAGATCTAGGAGAAACCGATTGTGTGATTGAATCTTCCTTTGGAAAGATTAATGCAAGTGTGGATACTCAGCTTTCTGAGATTAAAGAAAAATTACTTTCTTTGCTATTGGAGGTATAAGCTGTGAAGGCAATCGAGCTTCTTAATGAAATACATTCAATAGATTCTTATAAAAGGTACGGTAAGGTAACTAGAGTCGTTGGATTAATGATTGAATCGCGCGGACCGGAATGTTCGATTGGAGACTTATGCCATATATATGTTGGAATTAACCATAAAAGATGTATTCAAGCTGAAGTTGTCGGTTTCCGTGAAGAACATGTTATCCTTATGCCATTTTCGAATGTCAAGGATATTTCACCAGGAAGTATTGTGGAGGCCACCGGCAAACCACTTGATATTAAGATTGGTGCTGGATTGATAGGAAAGGTTTTAGATCCACTTGGCTATCCGCTTGATGGAAGTGGGCTGCCCAGGGGATTATCATCGGCACCTACTGAACAAGATCCTCCAAATCCACTATCTCGTCCCCCTATAGATCAGCCAATCGAGGTTGGGGTCAAAATGATAGATACATTGTTGACCGTTGGAAAAGGACAACGTGTCGGTATTTTTGCAGGTAGTGGTGTTGGTAAAAGTACTCTCTTAGGAATGATTGCCCGTAATACGACAGCCGATATTAATGTGATTGCCCTAGTCGGGGAGCGTGGACGTGAGGTACGGGAGTTTATTGAAAAAGATTTAGGTGAGGAAGGTCTGAAAAGATCAATTATAGTTGTAGCAACTTCTGACCAGCCTGCACTGCTTCGCATCAAAGCAGCAATGACCGCGACAGCGATTGCTGAGCATTTCAGAGACAAGGGTCTAAATGTCATGTTAATGATGGATTCGGTCACTCGTGTTGCAATGGCAAGCCGCGAAATTGGCCTAGCCATCGGTGAACCACCTACGACAAAGGGATACACACCAAGTGTTTTTACAACACTTCCGAGACTGTTAGAGAGAACTGGGACGAATCATTTGGGTTCGATAACTGCTTTTTATACGGTCCTAGTGGACGGTGACGATATGAATGAGCCGATTGCCGATACGGTTCGAGGGATACTTGATGGACATTTCGTGCTTGATCGAAGTCTTGCCAATAAAGGCCAATATCCAGCCATTAATGTATTAAAATCGATTAGTCGTGTTATGAATCAAATTATTACAAGTGAACATAAGAACTATGCCGAAAAACTTAGAGGGATTATGGCAACCTACCTTAATTCCGAGGACTTGATTAATATTGGCGCCTATAAGAGGGGGGCCTCGATTGAAGTTGATGAAGCGATCAGGTATTATCCAAAGATTATTGCGTTTTTAAAACAGCAAACTGATGAAAAATTTACTTTTGAAGAAAGTTTACAATTATTGACACAATTGGCTGAAAAAGGTGAATAAAACAAATGAGCTACACGTTCAAATTTCAAAAAGTTATGTCGATAAAAGAAAATGAGAAAAATCAGGTTCTGGCAGATTATAAAACATCAGTAAAAGAATTTGAAGAAGCGGCAGAAGCTTTATATGAATCCTTAAAGAAGAAAGAAACACTAGAAGAAAACCAAAGACAACAATTACAAGGTGGATTATCCATTCAAAATATTCGGCATCAGCAGTCTTTCATAACCGCCCTAGAAAAAACGATTATGTATTACCAACATCTTGTTATAAAAGCAAGAAATAAAATGCAGCAGCTGCAAGCATTGTTAACCGAAAAAAATATTGAGGTTAAAAAATATGAGGTTATGCATGAAAAGGATTTTGCTATCTATGAGGGACAACTAAAAATGCAGGAAAGCCAGATGATGGATGAAATTTCAATCCAACAATACATGTCAAAAGGAAGATAGGTGATCAAATGGAGCCCAACGAAAAAGAATATAGCAAATTCCAGTGGTTTCTGTTTGTTGTACTTATTCCGTCCTTCTTTACTTTGATTGTCGTTTTTGTCCTATTATATGTTGCTGGATTTAATCCGCTCGGAACAGTTAAGGACTTTGCATCCAAGGTACCAGTTATTTCTTCTCTTTTTAATAATGAAGAAGATGGACAGGTTCAAAAAGAGGATGAAGTATCCGTTTCAGATTTAGTGGCCGAAATACAGACGAAGGAATCGAAGATTATACAACTGGAAAGTGAATTGGAAACAAAAAATGGTGAAATCCATTCCTTAGAGCTTGAAATAGAAAGCCTATCAGATGAGATTGTGAAGCTTCAGGAAGAACGTTTAGCGAAAAGCAAAACATTAACTGATTTAACAAAAATGTATGAACAAATGTCTCCGAAAAATGCGGCAAAAATTATTCCGAATTTAAAAGATGATGAGGCAAGGGAGATTCTTACTAGTATTAATACTGAAAAACTAGCTGCCATCTTTGAAAAGATGTCACCTGAGGATGCAGCAAGGTTTACCCAATTAATTACCCAATAAAGCATTCTTATCGCTTGAAAGGAGGTGAAATGACGTGAACATGGTTGCAAATCTCGATCTTTCAATGGGTTCAATAAGAAAGGCTGTCGCAACAGGGGGAGTGAGTAATGGATTTTTCCAAGGCGAAGGTACATCACAAGTGTCTTTTCGTGAAAGCTTAGACGCAATAGTAGATAAAGATCAACATTTAATCGTAAATGCTCTTGCAATGAGTTCACCAAACGTTGCTGAAGAAAATATAGAAAAAGACCAATCAATAAAGCATATTTTAGCTGACATCGAAACATTTACGAAAGAGACTCTCGACATTTCGGATTTTGAGGATGTATTATTATCACTTCCACCTGATTTGGTAGAGCAAGTAAAAACATTTATTGCTGATATTCTAGATGGGGCTAAAAGTGCGGAACTTGAGCAGGTAAATGGAAAAGCGGAGCTCATGGGACTACTTTTAGTAACTGCAAAATATGCACAGGAACACTCATCTGCGAATAAAGAAGATTTAATGAATCTGCTAAAGCAATTGAAATTGAATTTATACGAGAGTATAACGACTAACCAGCAGGGTGTTAAGGAACAGACAGATTTAAGGTTCAATAAGACTGTACTGGATATTATGCAAAATATAGAAAACAAGCTTATTGATAAGCCTTTAACAGAATCACAGTCCAGGCATCAATATTTGCAAACAGTCCATGCAAGATATTTCTCAACACCAAAAGGGATAGAGACACCACAAACAGATATAACCAATAAGCTATTACAAAAGACAAGCAATACAACCCAGGTTACTACAACAGCATCAGAGGCCATTCCATTAGGTGATGTTAGTTCAAACCAATTATCAAAAGTGCAACAATTTTCGTTGTTTGTTGAACAAAATGCAAAGCAGCTGCCTAACCAGCAACATTTCATTAAGCAATTTCAAAATATCCTTGCGAGAAGTAGTTTTTTGAATAGTGGGGGACAGCAAAAACTATTAATCAATTTATATCCAGAACATCTTGGTTCATTACGAATTGAACTACTTCAAAGTGAAGCAGGAATGATTGCTAGAATTATGGCTTCATCGACTCAAGCTAAGGAATTAGTTGAATCACAACTAACGAACCTAAAACAAACTTTCTTAGCCCAAAACATTTCAGTGGAAAAAATTGAAGTCTCCACGCAACTTCAGTATCAAACTGAAAGAAGCCTACAAAGGGAAAATGAACAGCAGCAGGGACAACAATCAGGGAAACAGCCGAAAGAGAATAACCAACAAGAATCCAGTGAAGATCAATCTTTTACATCTGTTCTCCTCGATGAACTTGTCAATTTTAAAGTATAGGTGGTGACTGAAATGGCGACTAGAATTGATTCAAATCTTTACCTATCAAATTTAAAACCTGAAAGAAAAACAGGTAATGATATTTTAGGAAAAGATGATTTTTTAAAAATTTTAATGACACAGCTTCAAAATCAAGACCCAATGAATCCGATTGAGGATAAAGATTTTATTGCTCAAATGGCGACCTTTACTTCATTAGAGCAAATGACAAATATGAATAGTACTTTAGAGAAATTTGTGAGTGGCCAGCAGGGAGAGCAGCTATTAAAATATAGCAATATGATCGGAAAAGAAGTCGAGTACAGCTTTAAAACAGAAGATGAGGCTGGAAACGAAATCATTAAAAATGGTCAAGGAATTGTCACGTCGGTATCACAAAAATCAGGATATATTGAGCTAGAGTTAAAGGATGGAATAAAGATTTATAGTGATGAAATTTTGAAAGTGAAGGAACCTTCTAACGAAGAAGAATAGGAGGTGAAAACATGGACCATCGAATTTTACAAATACAAAATCATCCTTTATCATTACAGACTCGAAAAAATGTCCAGCATAACGAGAAACCGAAAATATCATTTAAAGATACGTTAGAAAAAGAGACAAGCCTGGTTATTAGTAAGCATGCACAAAAGAGGTTGGACGAGAGGAATATTAATATCCTTGATTCAAAATGGAAAGAAATCCAAATAAAAGTTTCAGAAGCTAAAACGAAGGGAATCAGAGATTCATTGGTTGTTACGAATAATGCGGCATTAATTGTAAATGTCCCAAATAACACGGTCATTACAGCGATGAATCGTGATGAAGCAAACTCGCAGATTTTTACAAATATAAATGGAACCATTATTTTAGATTAAAAAATGAAGCAGGCTGGACCTTAACAGGAAGCCGAGGTGTGCTGACCGACAGAAGCCACCTACAACCGAAAGGAGAAAAAGATATGTTACGTTCAATGTACTCAGGAATTAGTGGAATGAAAAACTTTCAAACAAAGCTAGATGTGATTGGAAATAATATTGCAAACGTAAATACGTATGGCTTTAAGAAAGGTAGAACAGTCTTTAATGACATCATGAGTCAAACAATCAACGGTGCAACAGCACCCGGACAATCACTCGGTGGTGTTAACCCGAAACAGGTTGGACTGGGTTCATCATTAGCAGCTATTGACACAATCCACAACAGCGGAAGCACACAAACAACTGCTAGAATTCTAGACTTAGCCATTGCTGGGGATGGATTTTTCCAAGTAGCGCCAACAGATTCACCTACAACTGGATTTTCCCAAGATGCAGTATACACAAGAGCTGGTAACTTCTATATGGATCAAAATGGCTATTTAGTAACAAGTGCAGGTATGTATGTTCAAGGTTTTTCACCAAATGCAGGAAACCCATTCCTTGAGCCAACTGATGTGGATTCAGGATTATTTGATTTCACTGTATCACCACCTCTATATAATCCTGGTGGTATTGCTGGTGAGCCGGTTATTAATTTTAAACCAATCCAAATCCCAACTGATGCAAAAAGCATGAGCATCGGTAAAGATGGTTCGGTTACTTATGTAGATGCAGGTGGAACATTACGCTGGGCTGGTCAGCTTGTATTAGCTAAATTCCCGAATACAGGTGGTTTAGAGAAGGTCGGAGGTAACCTCTTCCAGCAAACATCTAACTCTGGTTTACCTGTTCTTAACTTTGCGGGTGAATCCGGACTCGGTTCAATCGAATCTGGTGCGCTGGAAATGTCAAACGTTGACCTTTCAGAGGAATTTACGGAAATGATTGTAGCACAACGTGGATTTCAAGCAAATACTCGTATCATCACAACTTCTGATGAAATCCTACAAGAACTTGTTAATCTAAAACGTTAAGGGGGTTAGGGGTTTTAGTTTTAAACTAAAACCCCGATAAATCTTGATTACTTTAACGAAATTAAATAATAAAAAATTTACATTAAATGCAATCTATATTGAGCAGGTTGAATCCTTTCCTGATACAACAATAACCTTAACAAATGGCAAAAAATTTGTTGTGAAGGAAACAGAAGATGATGTGCACGTGAAGGTTCTTGAATTTTATCAAAAAATAAATGTACTTGGCCTTCGTTAATGCTTGGGGGGATATGGTGCTATGAAAAATAAGCTGCTTGTGATAATGGTCATCATTTTAAGTACGATTACTTTAGTCGGTACCACTGCTTTTGTTATTTTAACAAAGGTAACTGCAAGTAATTCTGGGAAGGAACCGTCTATTGACCAAGTACTTAAATCGACCGTTGAAATTCCTGAAATCACAACAAAACTACTCAGTGATGATTATATTCGTATTTCCTTTAACATTCAGACAGATGGTAAAAAGGGAAAAGAGGAATTAGAGAAACGCGGGTTCCAGGTGAGCAATCTCATTATAAAAGAGCTTTCCAATATGACATCTGAAGAATTTAAAGGTGAAGAAGGAATCGTCAATCTTGAAAATAGATTAAAAGATCGAATTAATGAATTAATGCAAGATGGAACTGTAATTAAAGTTTATGCGACATCCTTTCTTCCGCAGTAACCAATAGAATGTTAAGTACTTAATGAGCGGAGGTGGAACCTTGCCTGGTGAAATATTATCCCAAAATGAAATTGATGCATTACTTTCGGCTCTTTCGACTGGTGAAATGAATCCAGAAGAACTAAAAAGAGAAGAAAGTGAACGTCGTGTTAAAGTATACGATTTTAAAAGGGCACTTCGATTCTCAAAAGATCAAATTCGAAGTATCACTCGAATTCATGAAAACTTTGCCCGTTTATTAACAACCTATTTTTCAGCACAGCTTCGAACTTATGTGCAAATCACAGTGGGGACAGCCGATCAAGTACCATATGAGGAATTTATTCGTTCGATTCCGAATATGACCATTTTAAATGTATTTGAAATGCCTCCTCTTGACGGGCGCATTATTTTAGAGGTAAACCCAAATATTGCCTACGCCATGCTTGATCGAATGCTTGGGGGAA
Source organism: Bacillus sp. JJ1566 (assembly GCF_036962685.1). Classification (NCBI taxonomy): domain Bacteria; kingdom Bacillati; phylum Bacillota; class Bacilli; order Caryophanales; family Bacillaceae; genus Bacillus; species Bacillus sp. JJ1566. Next base: position 227,055 of record NZ_JBALOP010000002.1, read on the forward strand.
GAGGGACTGGTTTTAATAAAATAGAGAATTTAACTGAAATTGAAACAAAAATCATGAGCAATATGTTTGAAAAAGCTTTTGATCAAGCTAGGGAAGCATGGGCTAATTTGGTTGAGGTAGACCCAATTTTAACTGAATTTGAGGTGAATCCACAGTTTCTACAAATGGTTTCACCAAATGAAACAGTTGTAGTCATCTCACTCAATACGCAAATTGGAGAAACAAGTGGGATGATCAATATTTGTATTCCGCATGTATTCCTTGAACCGATTATTCCGAAATTATCAGCTCATTACTGGATGCAATCAGCACCTAAGAAAGAACGAAATCATGAAGAACTTTCCTATATTCAAAACAATCTTAAGGATACAAAACTGCCAATCGTTGCGGAATTAGGTACATCCAATATCGCCATTCAGGAATTTCTATTATTAGATGTTGGGGATACTATTCAACTCGATAAAATGATCCAACATCCAATCGAGCTGAAGGTCGAGGGAATTCCGAAATTTTATGCGCAGGCTGGTAAGGTAAATAAGAGACAGGCCGTACAAATCTTAGAGGAGATTAAAGGGGGGGACAGTGAAGATGAATAATGGAAGTATGCTATCACAAGACGAAATCGATGCACTATTAAGAGGTACAGCAGACTTAGACAGCGTAGAACCGGTAGCAAATAATAATAAACCCCTAGTAGAAGATTTTTTATCTTTAATTGAACAGGATGCGCTTGGGGAGATTGGGAACATCTCTTTTGGAAGTTCAGCTACTGCGCTTTCCACATTACTTAATCAAAAGGTTGAAATAACCACACCAAATGTTTCACTTGTTCTAAGCACTGATCTAGCAGATGAGTTCCCACACCCGTATGTGGCGATTTATGTGGACTATACAGCTGGTTTTACAGGAACAAATTTGTTAGTGATTAAACAAAGTGATGCAGCAATCATTGCTGATTTGATGCTTGGTGGAAACGGACAAGTCGTGTCAGAAAGCTTAAGTGAATTACAATTAAGTGCAGTTCAAGAGGCAATGAACCAAATGATGGGTTCTGCCGCTACCTCCATGTCAACCGTTTTTAGTAAGAAAATTGATATTTCACCACCAAGTATTGACATACTTGACATTAAACACGGTGAAGGAGCCGAAAACCTTCCAGCTGATGATATTTTGGTGAAAATCTCGTTTCGTTTAAAAATAGGGGAATTAATTGACTCAACAATCATGCAGCTCGTTCCAGTTAAATTTGCGAAAGAGCTTGTTGGAGAGTTACTATCACCTCAGGCGGAGCCTCATGCTACGTCTATGGATATTCCAACTCAACAGGTTGATGTTGAAATACCAATTCAGCATTCAAACGATGCTGCGCCTTATGTTGGACAACAGATTGAAACACCATATCAACCAACACAGCAATATCATCAACCTGCATTTAAACAACCAGTGGCAAACAGTGGTCCGCAGCATCTTGGTGGAATTCATGCGAAACAGCCTGAAATTCAACCTGCAGTATTTTCAGAGTTTGAATCTGTCCATTTACAGGAGGCCGAATCAAGAAATCTAAATATGTTATTAGATATACCGCTTCAAGTTACGGTTGAATTAGGCAGGACAAAACGCTCTATTAAAGAGATTCTTGAATTATCAGCGGGCTCTATAATTGAGTTAGATAAGCTTGCGGGTGAGCCAGTAGATGTTTTAGTAAACGGAAAGCTCATCGCACAAGGTGAGGTAGTTGTTATTGAAGAAAACTTTGGTGTCAGAATTACCGATATCATCAGCCAAAGTGATCGAATTAAAAAATTGAACTAAATGTAGGGGGCAATTTCAAATGGCACATAAAATTCTAATTGTAGATGATGCAGCATTTATGAGAATGATGATCAAGGACATCCTAACTAAAAATGGCTACGATGTTGTTGGCGAGGCAGCAGATGGTGCACAGGCGGTGGATAAATATAGAGAACACCAACCAGACCTTGTAACAATGGATATTACAATGCCTGAGATGGATGGGATTACAGCATTAAAAGAAATTAAAAAAATCAATCCAAATGCAAAAGTAATCATGTGTTCAGCAATGGGCCAACAAGCGATGGTCATCGATGCAATCCAAGCGGGAGCAAAGGATTTTATTGTAAAGCCATTCCAAGCAGACCGAGTAATTGAGGCAATCAGCAAAACACTAAGCTAACTTTATTTTAGGAAAATAAAGTTGAGCCTCCGCCGGATGCCACAGATTTTCAAAGGAAGTTTTTCGAGCAGTAAGATTAAAGACTAAAAACGCCACATCCTGTGGCAACGTCTTTATGACCCACATCGTGTGGGCCTAAAAATCTGGGCGCAAATACGCCAAAGCGTACTTGAATTTTTTTAAATCAGGAGAGTGGCAACAAAAGTGAAACACATAAAAATAGTTGTATTAACACTGATTTTCTTTCATGCCTTGCTTGTCACTTTCCCTGTACAAGCCGAAGAAGGTCATGTAGATGAAAGTGTTAATGATGTAATTGGTAGTCAAAAAGAACAACTTAAAAACGAACAGGAAACTAATCCAATTGAAAATCCGCAACCAGCCAATGAACTAACAGCAGGCGATTTTATTAAAATGATTTTTACAACCTTATTTGTACTTGCACTTATCTATTTTTTATTGAAATTCGTTAATAAGAGAAATCGCATGTTTAATCAGCATAGGTTCATTGAAAACCTTGGAGGGACTAGTTTAGGAACAAACCGTTCGATACAAATTGTAAAGGTTGGGGAGCGGATCTTAGTCGTAGGAGTAGGGGATTCCATTCAGCTTCTTAAGGAAATTGAAGACACAGATGAAATAAATGAAATACTAGAACAACATAATTCGTCATTAGAATCCATGATTCAACCAAGAGATATCATTAACCGTTTTCTTGAAAAAAGAAAAGTAGCAAAGAATACGGACCAGTCTCTTTTTTCCTCAATGCTGCAGAAACAATTGACAGAGCTTAAACAAGGGAGAAAGAAAATTGTCGAGCAACTTGAAAATAAGGAGTCTAGCAAAGAATGAATGAGTTTATGGAAATTTTTAATACTAGCGCCCCTGAAAATGTTTCGACATCAGTGAAACTTCTTCTCCTTTTAACCGTTCTTTCAGTAGGACCTGGTATTTTAATATTAATGACGAGCTTTACGAGAATTATTGTTGTACTTTCATTTGTTAGGACTTCTTTGGGTACACAGCAAATGCCACCAAATCAGGTTTTAATTGGACTTGCCTTGTTTTTAACTTTTTTTGTTATGGCACCTACGTTTAGTGAAGTGAATGACCAAGCTTTAACTCCCCTTTTTAATGAGGAAATAAATTTAGAGGAAGCCTATATCCGTGCTGCTGTACCATTTAAGGAGTTTATGAGTGTACATACTCGGCAAAAGGACCTGGAGTTGTTTTTAAATTACTCAGGAGCAGAAAGGCCGGCAACCATTCAAGATATTCCTTTAACCGCATTGGTTCCAGCATTTGCAATAAGTGAACTTAAAACAGCATTTCAGATCGGGTTTATGATTTTTATTCCGTTTCTTGTGATCGATATGGTTGTAGCGAGTATCCTGATGTCAATGGGAATGATGATGCTTCCGCCTGTTATGATTTCCTTGCCATTCAAAATACTCTTATTTGTTCTTGTCGATGGATGGTATTTGATCGTCAAATCCTTATTACAAACCTTTTAAAGTAGGTGAGCAGTGTTGAGTCCTGAAGTAGTCATTTCATTAGCAGAAAAAGGTGTATATACAACATTAATGATTTGTGGTCCACTATTATTGGTTGCACTTGTCGTTGGGCTCATGGTGAGTGTGTTCCAAGCAACAACACAAATTCAGGAGCAAACCCTAGCATTTATTCCTAAAATTGTTGCTGTACTAGTTGGCTTGGTATTCTTTGGACCTTGGATGCTTTCAAAGATGCTTGCGTATACACATGATATATTTAGTAATTTGACGAGATTTGTAGGTTGAAAAAATGACAGAGGTTTATACCTATTTTCCTGCATTTTTGCTTGTTTTAGTTAGGGTAACGAGCTTTTTTGTAACAATGCCTTTGTTTTCCTACCGAACTCTTCCTGCTTCACATCGGATTGGCATTGCATTTTTTATTTCATGGATTATGTTCTTATCAATGGAAAATCCGATTCTCCAAATCGATGGCTTTTATATCATGCTTATTTTAAAAGAGGCGATGGTAGGATTATTAATTGGCTTAATAGCCTATATGATTTTTGCGGCAATTCAAATTGCCGGAGGTTTTATTGATTTTCAAATGGGATTTGCTATCGCGAATGTCATTGATCCACAAACTGGAGCACAAAGCCCGTTAATGGGACAATATTTATATACATTTGCACTTCTTTTTTTATTGGCAATCAATGGCCACCATCTTTTATTGGACGGAATATTTTATAGCTATGAATTTATACCAATGGAGCAGGCGACACTTCCGTTTGGCAATGATAATCTTGTTGAATTTGTTTTAAGAGCTTTTAGTACGATGTTTATTATTGCTTTCCAGATGTCCATGCCAGTCGTAGGTGCTTTGTTTTTAGTGGATATTGCCTTAGGGATTGTTGCAAGAACAGTTCCCCAGTTAAATGTGTTTGTAGTGGGACTGCCATTGAAAATTGGGGTTAGTTTTGTTGTTATGTTAATCGCGATATCGATGATGTTTATGCTTGTCGGGAAACTGGTAGACAATATGCTATATACGATGAGAGGATTAATGGAACTTTTAGGAGGAAGCTAGATGTATTTTGTTCGCCTTAACCTACAATTTTTTGCTGGTGAAAAAACAGAAAAAGCCACTCCTAAAAAACGTCAAGAAACAAGGAAAAAAGGACAGGTTGCAAAGAGTGCTGATGTAAACACGGCTATTCTATTGCTAGCCATCTTTTTTACTCTTCTTGTTTTTGGAGGTTTTATTTTTGAACGTATTTTGACGTTTTTAAAGCATTCATTTAGTCATTATTTATCGATAAAGCCAACTGAACAAAGTGTTCAGGAAATATTTATCGAATTATCTTTAGAAGTTGCAATTATTTTAGCACCAATTATGGTGGTAGCCGTTATTGCTGGGATTGCAGCAAACCTTATGCAGGTTGGTTTTCTGTTTTCACCAGAAGCTATTCAAATGAAATTAAATAAGCTTGATCCAATTCAAGGCTTTAAACGAATTTATTCGATTCGTGCGCTTGTTGAGATGATTAAATCTATCTTAAAAATTGTTATTGTAGGTGGCGTGACATTTGCAATACTTTGGTTTCGCTTAGAAGATATTTTGTCTTTATCTCAGAAAACTGTAGGGGCCGCATTAATTGTTCTAGCGAAACTCACTGTTCAGATGGGTTTGTTTGCTGGTGGTGCACTTTTATTCTTATCTTTTTTGGATTATCTTTATCAACGCTTTGATTATGAAAAAAACATTAGAATGTCAAAGCAAGATATTAAAGATGAATTCAAAAAGACAGAAGGGGACCCTTTAATCAAATCAAAAATCAAGCAAAAACAACGCGAAATGGCAATGAGCCGCATGATGCAAGAAGTGCCAAAGGCCGATGTTATTATTACAAACCCCACTCATTTTGCAGTTGCTTTGAAATATGACGAGGCAAAAATGGATGCGCCATTCGTTGTCGCAAAGGGAGTAGACTTTGTAGCAGTAAGGATTAAGGAAATTGCTAAAGAACATGAAATTACAACCATTGAAAATCGGCCACTTGCAAGAGCACTTTATGCAGGGACAGATATTGGGGATGCCATCCCCGAAGAATATTTTAAAGCGGTAGCTGAAATACTTGCCTATGTATACCGCTTAAAAGAGAAGGTTTAAAAATTTTTCCACCTTCAATCATCAATTGTGCTTTTTTTACTTAAAGGAGAGAAAACAATGCGAGCAAGAGATTTATCCGTTTTATTAAGTGTAATCTTAATAGTTGCGATGCTTATTATTCCATTTCCAGCTTGGCTGCTAAGTGTCCTCATTATCATTAATATTTCTCTTGCACTCTTGGTCCTCTTAACATCAATGAATATGCAGGAACCACTCCAATTTTCAATCTTTCCATCATTATTACTTCTACTAACCCTATTTAGGTTAGGGTTAAATGTTTCAACAACAAGATCGATTCTTTCAACTGGGGATGGCGGTGGAGTAGTCCACACCTTTGGAACCTTTGTTGTTGGGGGAAATATTGTTGTTGGATTTGTTGTGTTTTTAATCCTCGTTATTATTCAATTTATTGTTATTACAAAAGGTTCCGAACGTGTATCGGAAGTTGCTGCACGATTTACATTAGATGCAATGCCAGGTAAGCAAATGAGTATTGACGCTGATTTAAATGCGGGGATGATTTCAGATACTGAAGCCCGCGAACGCCGTGAAAAGGTAAGTAGGGAAGCTGACTTTTACGGAGCGATGGACGGTGCAAGTAAGTTCGTAAAAGGGGATGCGATTGCAGGTATCATTATTGTACTTATCAACTTGATTTTTGGTTTCATCATTGGAATGACACAGCACGGGTTGGGTTTCCAAGAGTCCCTTTCAAAATTTACACTATTAACAATAGGGGATGGACTCGTTAGTCAGATTCCTGCATTGTTAATTTCTACTGCAACAGGGATTGTTGTCACACGTGCTGCTTCAGAAGGAAATTTAGGAACAGATATTACAAGGCAATTATTTGCTTATCCTAAAATGCTTTACGTGACAGCAGGTACAATCTTCATGTTAGGACTATTTACTCCCATTCATGATGTATTAACCATATCCATCTCAAGTTTTTTAGCGATTGGCGGTTTTATGATTTCCAAAAACAAGGATAAGGAGATACAGGTAGAGCCTGATACGGAAGAAGAGGTACAAATTGAGGATCTAAAAAGTCCCGAAAGCGTTGTTAATTTGTTAAATGTTGATCCAATTGAGTTTGAGTTTGGCTACGGTCTGATTCCTTTAGCGGACACAAACCAAGGTGGGGATATTTTAGACCGGATTGTTATGATCCGTAGACAATTGGCTATTGAGTTAGGTTTAGTCATACCAGTAGTTAGAATAAGAGATAATATTCAGTTACAGCCAAATGAGTATCGCTTGAAAATAAAAGGCAGTGAAATGGCTCGAGGGGAACTGTTGCTAGACCATTTCTTGGCGATGAGTCCAGGCTATGAGGATGATTCGATTGAAGGTATTGATACAGTCGAGCCATCATTTGGTTTGCCAGCAAAGTGGATTTCTGAGGATATGAAGGACCAGGCAGAAATGCAAGGATATACAGTGGTTGACCCACCATCTGTTGTATCTACACATATTACCGAGGTCATTAGAAGAAATGCTCATGAACTACTCGGAAGACAAGAAACGAAGCAATTAATTGATCATTTAAAGGAATCATACCCAATTTTAGTTGAGGAAGTAACACCTAACCCATTATCGGTCGGGGACATTCAAAAGGTATTGGCGAAATTATTAAAAGAAAATGTTTCGATTCGAAACCTACCGATTATTTTTGAAACCTTGGCTGATTTTGGCCGAATGACAACTGATACTGATCTATTAACGGAATATGTTAGACAATCCCTTGCTAGACAGATTACAAATCAATACATTGTTCAAGGAGAAACAATGAAGGTTGTGACTCTGTCCGGTCGGGTTGAAAAGCAGGTTGCAGATGGTGTTCAGCAAACAGAGCATGGAAATTATTTATCTATCGACCCAAATGTGTCCGGGTCCATCATTGAATCCATTGCAAAGCAAATCGAAACTGTCAGTATGGGCGAGCAGTCTCCGATTTTATTATGCTCGCCTGCAGTCAGAATGTATGTAAGGCAATTAATTGAACGATATTTTCCACAGGTTCCCGTTCTTTCCTATAATGAACTTGAGGCAAATGTGGAGGTTCAAAGTGTTGGGGTGGTGAATATAGATTGAAGGTGAAAAAATACATCGCTCCTTCCATGCCGGAAGCGATGAAAATGATTCGAGCAGAATTAGGTAGTGAAGCGGTAATTTTAAATTCAAAGCTTGTTCAAACACAAGGTTTTTTTGGTCTTTTTCGAAAAAAGAATTTTGAAGTTATTGCAGCTGTTGACCCAGAGGCTCCAAGAAGGCAAATGGTGAAGCCTAAAGAAAAGGAACGAAAGATACCTGAAATCGAAAAAAAAATCGAACCACAAAAACCTGTTATTCGTGAGCCATTAAATAAATATGCTGAAAAGGAATCTCATGGGCCTGCTCCAGAGCTTCTAAAAGAAATTCAAGACCTAAAAGCAGCTATGAAGGAATTATCCACTGATATTAGCCCGTATACGGGTCCCCTTCAAGAAATGAATCAATTGCTGCTACATCAAGAAATTAACCCATCGATTCGGAAAAAAATCATGTCAGGTTTATTGGAAAAATGGTATTTGGCATCTGAAAAAGCTACATTTGAAGAAGTCCAAAATTGGACAAAGGAATGTTTGAACTTATTAATTTCTAACGTAAAATACGGCGGTTTAACGTATCAAAAAAAGTATATTAATGTAGTAGGCCCAACTGGGGTTGGAAAAACCACAACCATTGCGAAAATTGCTGCAGACTGTATGTTAAAGGACAAAAAAAGAATCGCCTTTATTACAACCGATACATTTCGGATTGCGGCCATTGAGCAATTGAAAACTTATGCGAAAATTCTAGGTGCACCTGTTGAGGTTTGTTATTCCTTTGAAGATTTTAAAAAAGCGAAAGAAGCTTATAAAGACTATGATATTGTTTTCATTGATACAGCAGGTAGGAATTTCCGGAATGAAAAATATATTGATGATTTAAATAATTTAATTCATTTTTCAAATGATATGGAGACGTTTTTAGTCCTTTCTTTAACATCAAAAATGAATGATATGAAAGTGATATATGAACAATTTTCAAAAATTACGATATCAAAATTTATATTTACAAAAGTGGATGAAACGGCAAACTATGGAGCAATGGTGAATTTAATTGTCGATTCTGGTATTGGGGTTGCTTATTTAACAAATGGACAAAATGTACCAGATGACATCGTCATTGCATCGCCTTCCTTGATCGCTAATACTATCCTTGGAGTAGATGAATCATGATAGACCAAGCTACAACTCTTCGTAAAAAACTAGCATCGATGAATAACGAACAAGACCAGCCGAAGACAATAGCTGTAATCAGTGGAAAAGGTGGAGTAGGAAAATCTAATCTCTCTTTGAACTTTTCTATTGCCTTATCTCAATTTGGTAAAAAGGTCTTGCTTTTTGATATGGATATCGGGATGGGGAATATTGATATTTTAATGGGGATTACCGCCCACCATACGATTGTTGATTTATTTGAGAATAATCTTTCTATCAATGATTTACTTATAAAGGGGCCGGAAGGTATTGACTATATTGCAGGTGGAAATGGGTTGCCGAATCTTTTTAAGCTTGATGAAAATAAATCAGAATATTTAATCAACCAATTGCAACTCGTGCTGAATAACTATGACTACGTTATATTTGATATGGGTGCAGGAATGACGGAGGAAAATGTAAAATTCCTCATGGCAATGGATGATATCTTTGTTATAACTACACCTGAGCCAACCGCAATTACAGATGCTTATTCAGCAATGAAATACATCTGGTTGTTTGACCAAACTATTCCTTTATTCTTAATTGTTAATCGTGCCGAAAATGAGTCGGAAGGCATGCAAACCCTTAAAAGATTAAAGCAAGCGGTATTGCAGTTTTTAGTAAAGGAAGTCAAAATATTAGGTGTTTTACTCGATGATAAAACCGTTCAAAAGGCTGTAAGTCACCAAGAGCCATTTTTGATATATGCGCCAAAAGCTGTCATAAGTAAAAACTTATTGGATATATGCAAAAATTATCTAAATAAAAATAATGAAAAAAATCACGATAAGAAGCAACAAACATCCTTTATATCAAAGTTACAGCGTTTTTTCGTACGTGGTAGATAGGAGCCTTATGATGACAAAACTAAATGTTCTTATTGTAGACGATTCAGCATTTATGAGGAAACTCATTTCTAATTTTCTTCAGGAAGATTCAAGGATTGAAGTTGTTGGCACTGCAAGAAACGGAATCGATGCACTGAATAAAATTAAAATACTCAATCCGGATGTTGTAACTTTGGATGTTGAGATGCCTGAAATGAATGGAATTGAAGCGTTAAAGCGAATTATGAGTGAAGTTCCGCGTCCAGTTGTCATGCTTTCAAGTACAACGAAAGAAGGAGCAGAGAACACATTACTAGCGATTCAGCATGGCGCTGTTGATTTTATTCAAAAACCATCGGGTCCAATTTCCATCGATCTTCATCTAATAAAAAATGAAATTGTGACAAAAGTACTGAATGCTGGAAGAGTAAATATTGCTTTGCTAAAAAAGCCATTGAAAATACAAGAAACAATTACCAGTAGATTTGTAGATTATAGTAAAATAGAACTAGAATCCAATAGAAGCATTAAAAAAATTGTTTGTATGGGTACTTCAACAGGGGGACCAAGAGCATTACAACAAGTTCTCACTGAATTTCCAAGAAATTATCCTTTACCAATTGTAATTGTTCAGCATATGCCAGCAGGCTTTACGAAATCGTTAGCTAACAGGCTGAATAGTTTATGTGAGATTACTGTTAAAGAAGCTGAAAACGGGGAATTTTTAAAGCCAGGAACAGCTTATATCGCCCCAGGTGGCTATCACATGAAAATAAAAAAGATTGGGACTTCATTCGCCGTGAATATTGATGAAAGTGAAATTACAAATGGACATAGACCATCAGTTGATGTCCTATTTGAATCACTTAGTGAAATCAAAGGAATTCAAAAAATATCCGTTATAATGACTGGAATGGGTACAGATGGGACTTATGGACTAAAGAAGCTTAAAGAGACGGGACAAGCTGTTTCCATAGCGGAATCTCAAGATACCTCAATTGTTTTCGGAATGCCAAAGTCAGCAATCGAGACACATTTAGTTGATAGAGTTGAAAGTTTAGAGGATATAGCAAGTACCATACTAAGCCTTACATAGGTAAAGGGGTGTTATTTGATGGAAATGGATCAATATTTAGAAGTGTTTATTGAAGAAAGTAAAGAACATCTCCAGGCTTGTAATGAGCATTTGTTGGAATTGGAAAAAGAACCTGAAAATATTTCAATCGTTAATGAAATTTTCCGTTCGGCCCATACATTAAAGGGTATGTCTGCCACAATGGGATATGATGATTTAGCAAGCCTCACACATCAAATGGAAAATGTACTCGATGGCATCCGAAATATGAAAATTCATGTTACACCATCACTTTTAGATATTGTTTTCAAAGCAGTAGATTATCTAGAAGAAATGATTTTTTCAATTGCAGACGGAGGAGACGGAAAAAAAGATGTTTCAGATGTCGTGTTTTTATTGAAAAAGATTGAAAATGGAGAAGAAATTAAAGATGAGGAACCCCCCATCTCAGTAGAGCTAAAAAATGAAAATGTTGCTGTAAGTTCTAATTATGATGATTTTGAATTAACAGTCATTCAACAATCAAAAGAACAAGGCTTTAATTGTTATGAAATCACAATCCTACTTAGAGAGGATTGTTTATTAAAGGCCGCTCGTGTTTTTATGGTATTTGAAGTTCTTGAACAGGTCGGAGAAATCATTAAATCCATTCCTTCGGTAGATCAATTAGAGGAAGAGCAATTTCAAAATGAGTTTACGGTAACCCTCATATCAACCGAATTAGCCGAGAATATCGAAAAACGAATTATGAAAGTATCTGAAATAGATAGAGTAACAGTACTAGATGTTCAACTTAATTCATTAAAGACTGGAGTACAAGAACAAATAAATGACCAAATTAAGGCACATGCGGAGGCTGCTCCTACTCTAGCAGTCTTGGATGAACAAACGAAATCTGAAAAAGAAGATAATCATCCTGCTAAATCAAGTAGTAAGCATAATGGCAATCATAAGACAATTAGGGTCAATATTGAACGACTTGATATTCTTATGAATTTATTTGAGGAATTAGTCATTGATAGAGGACGTTTAGAACAAATCTCACGTGACCTAAATCATTCTGAGTTGGATGAAACAGTTGAAAGAATGTCGAGAATTTCAGGAGATTTACAAAATATTATCCTTACAATGAGAATGGTTCCTGTTGAAACAGTATTTAATCGCTTTCCACGGATGGTACGCCAATTAGCAAAGGATTTGCATAAAAAAATTAACCTTCAAATCATTGGTGCGGAAACGGAGTTAGATCGAACTGTTATTGATGAAATCGGTGATCCACTTGTACATCTTTTACGTAATGCGCTAGACCATGGGATTGAAACACCAGAAGTCAGAGTACAAAATGGAAAACAAGAAGAAGGTACGGTTGTTTTACGTGCCTACCACAGTGGAAACCATATCTTCATCGAAATTGAAGATGATGGTGCAGGTATTAGTCGTGACAAAATCATTCAAAAGGCTATAAACAAAGGGCTCATTACAGAAAAAGTAGGAGAGTCTTTAACGGATAGCCAAGTATTTGATTTCATTATGTCCTCTGGTTTTTCAACAGCAGAAAAAATCTCGGATGTTTCTGGACGTGGTGTGGGTCTGGATGTTGTAAAAAACACAATTGAATCACTAGGTGGCTCGATTACGATTCGTTCAGTGATTGGTAAAGGGTCCGTTTTTTCAATCCAACTTCCGCTTACATTATCAATTATATCTGTCATGCTTGTCGAAGTTCAAAATGAAAAATATGCAATCCCACTTTCTTCAATTATTGAGACTGCAATCATCAAAAAGAGTGAGATTCTTCATGCACACAATCAAAAGGTAATAGATTTTAGAGGAAAAGTTGTGCCGTTAGTAAACTTGAAGGATATTTTTGAAGTCCCAATCGCCACTGATGAGGATGAGTATCTTTCTGTTGTCATTGTGAAAAAAGGTGAAAAGAGCGCAGGACTCATTGTTGATTCATTCATTGGACAACAAGAGATTGTGTTGAAATCGCTAGGAAACTATTTAACAAATGTATTCGCGATTTCCGGAGCAACCATATTAGGTGATGGCCAAGTCGCTTTAATTGTCGATTGTAATGCATTAATCAAATAATCTTTTGTAGGGTAAAGGGGGAGAAAAAATGTCTGAACAAGCAGCTGTGTTAAAAGTAATTGTATTTTCACTTCATGATGAGGAGTATGGAATTCCGGTATCACAAGTGCGTTCTATTGAAAAAGTGCAGCATATAACACGTGTTCCTAGAACGGCATCATTTGTAAAGGGTGTTATTAATTTAAGAGGGGTCGTTACTCCCATTATTGATTTAAGAACACGCTTTGGAATGGCTGAATCAGAGTATACGGACAGTACAAGGATTATTATTGTTGCAACGGACGATGTTGAGGTCGGATTAATTGTAGATACAGCAAATGATGTAATGGATATTCTAGTGGACACAATTGAGCCCCCACCAGAGATTGTCGGTGGTGTTGAGGTGGAATACTTAAAAGGAGTAGCGAAGCTTGAGAAAAGATTGCTCATCTTACTAAATCTAGAAAAGGTCTTAAATCCTAGATTAGTAAAGGAAGAGATGGAAGGGTAATTATTATGTCATTTTTTCAACGTATTAATTCCACACATTTAGATATTTTAAAAGAGATTGGAAATATTGGAGCGGGACATTCTGCCACTGCTCTTTCAAAGCTCTTGCATCGCAAAATTGATATGCAGGTACCAAATGTGCGAATCGTTTCGTTTGATGAAATGATGGAGTTTGCTGGAGGGGCTGAAAATATTGTTGCAGGAATTTTCTTGCGTATTGAAGGGGATCTAACCGGAAATATGTTTTTCGTTTTGCAGCTTCCACAAGCAACAAAATTAATACAGGATTTAGTCGGTGATAAAAGCTTCTCCTTTGAAAGTGACACCAAAAACGAAATGGGGATATCAGCTTTTCAAGAGGTTGGAAATATTTTGTCAGGCTCCTATCTCACTTCATTATCTGATTTTACAGGGTTAAATTTGTACCCAACCGTTCCTGGGTTTTCAATTGATATGGTGGGTGCAATTATCGGTTATGGCTTACTAGAACTTTCACAGGTAAGTGATTTTGCAATCGTCATTGAAACAGAAATTAATGAAAATCAAAATCCGGATAACAACAATATAAATGGGCATTTTTTACTGTTGCCGGATCCTGATTCATTCGAAAAAATCTTCACGGCACTGGGAGTTCCATTACATGATTGATTCTCCTCAAGTCATAAAGGTTGGAATAGCTGACATGAATGTCATTTCTGCACCTGACTTAATCCGAACCACTGGATTAGGTTCCTGTGTAGGAGTTGTCATTTATGATCAAACAAAAAAGGTAGCAGGACTAGCCCATATCATGCTGCCAAGCTCGGCATCGACAAAAGCGGAAAACATGAATATTGCCAAATATGCCGATACTGCAATTGAGGTGCTTATTCATAAAATTATTGGAATCGGCGGTCGAGCTATGAGTTTAAAAGCTAAAATTGCTGGTGGGGCCCAAATGTTTCAATTTCAATCGGGCAGTGATATTATGAGAATTGGTCCGCGCAACGTCGAGGCGGTTGAGGCTGAGCTAAAGCGCTTTAACATCACACTTGTTGCAGCAGATGTTGGTGGGGGTAATGGTAGAACAATCGAATTTGACCCCGTGTCAACGATTCTAAAAATCCGTACAGTCAACAAAGGGATTAAAGAAATATAAGTAGTTTAAAATAAATGATATGAAAATAAAGGTAAAGGAGGAGTAGAATGTCCAGCTTATCATCGACAGATCATCAAGAATATTGGCAGAAATGGACCAACTCACGAGACTCAGATGCAGGGGATGCCCTTGTTAGAAAATACATGCCGCTTGTTTCATATCATGTGCAGCGAATCTCAGTCACGTTGCCGAAAAGTGTGAACAAAGATGATTTAAAAAGTCTTGGGATGATTGGGTTATATGATGCTCTGGAAAAATTCGATCCTTCCCGTGACTTAAAATTTGATACATATGCTTCCTTTCGAATTCGAGGAGCAATACTAGACGGCCTCAGAAAGGAAGATTGGTTACCTAGAAGTTCAAGAGAAAAATCAAAAAAAGTAGAAGCAGCCATTGAAAGGTTAGAACAAAAACTGATGCGTAACGTTACGATTCCAGAAATCGCTGCTGAAGTCGATATGAGTGAAGAGGAAGTTTATCAAACAATGAATGAAGGGTTCTTTGCAAATGTTCTTTCCATGGACGATCATCAGCATGATGACGAGGGTAGTGAAAAATCGCACCTTTCGATAAAGGATCATGCGACTTTAACACCAGAAGAACATATCGTTAAAAAAGAAATACTCAATCAACTAATTAATGTCATTCAGCAATTAAATGAAAAAGAGCAGTTGATTCTTAGTTTGTTTTATAAAGAGGAACTTACATTAACTGAAATTGGACAGGTAATGGGATTATCGACTTCAAGAATATCTCAAATACACTCAAAGGCACTATTTAAACTGAGGGATATTTTACAAAAACACATCCATTAAAAAGGCGGGAGGATCGTGGCAGAAATTGAACTTTTAGTATCCAAAGATAAAATGATGGTACATGTCAACGTTATGAAAGATTCTACACCTCTTCAAATTAGAGAGGATGAGGTTTATTCATTGTTGTCTAAACATGGAATATCGTTTGGAATAAAGCGAGATGTCATTTCGAAACTGATTTCTAATGTGGATAATGTCGTTTTTCCTTTATTAATAGCAGAGGGCGAGACTCCTAATAAAGGTGAAGATGGTTTTATAAAACTTGAAACCCTCGAAAAGAAACAGGATATTCAATCCAATGAGATATTAAACTTTCGAAATGTAAGGCAAATACCTTCCGTAAAAGCAGGACAGCTTGTTGCAACTATTTATCAAAGCAAGCCTGGAATACCCGGTAGAGATGTTTTAGGACACCCAATTGCAGCCATGAATGGAAAACCATATCCTTTGAAAGTAGGCAAAAACATTGTTGAAACAAATGGAAAGATTTATGCCACACTGGACGGACAAATCAACCTTTTAGAAAAAAAGATAAGCGTTCTTCCAGTCTTTGAAGTGAATGGGGATTTAAACCTTAAAACCGGAAATATTGATTTCATTGGAAATGTTACAATTAGAGGGAATGTACCAAGTGACTATGTGGTAAAAGCAGGTGGAGACATATCAATCTATGGTATTGTCGAAGGTGCACAAATCCAGGCTGGCGGGTCCATTTATATATCTAGCGGGATTGTTGGGTTTGCGAAAGCGTCAATTCGTGCCGAAGGGGATGTCATTGCTTCATATTTTAATCAATGTCAGGTACATGCTGGAAAAAATATCGAGGCGACAGGTTCAATCCTACACAGTGTTTGTTTTGCAAAAGGAAATGTTCGTTCCTTAACTGGAAGCATTATTGGTGGACTCATTTCAGCTGGGAATTATGTAGCTGCAAAGGACATTGGTAATGCATCACATACAAAAACAGAGATTCAAATAGGAGCATTTGATAGATTTAGTGAAGAAGAAAAGCTGATTCGAACGGAGTTGGATGCAACAAAGGCCCAACTACAAAAAGTTTTACTTATACTTCAGAAATTATCAGAAAAATACAAAAGGACATCAATTCTTTCAGAAGATGAAATTTTACTTCTGAAAAGAGACAAACTCACACAAACTGAACTAACAAAAAAACTAGAACTACTTGAGATTGAATTAATTGAGCTTTCGTTAAAACAGAAGGAGGCAACTACAGCTAGTTTAGTTGCTACAGGCAATCTCTATCCGAATGTCTATGTCCAATTTGGTAAATATAAACGAATCATAAACCAACTCTTCCACCATGTAAAAGCGCAACTAGTCAATAAAGAGATTTCAATAGACATTTATTCTGAAAAATAAAATCGGAAGAAGTGAAAATAATTGAGTCTAAAATTAGTTGAATTACAAGTTGCGATCCCAAGAACCGGAGATGCTGGTAAAATTCAAGAACAACTGATGATGCGTGGACAGCATATGCAAGACCATATTTCCGCAGAAAATGAGAAGTTGGAGAAAAGAAATCGAACCAAGGTTAACGAAAACAACAAATCTGAAAACGCAGAAATACATAAGGATGAATCATCAAACCCTTTTTCAAAACAGTCTTTACATAAAACACAAAATCCTGAACATGAAGAGAAAGAGCTACATCCATATAAGGGTAATTTTATTGATATCATTGGATAGAGGGAATTGAATGACAACCATATTATTTATACTTTGCTTTGGGTTACTTGCAGTTGCATTTTTTTTAATTATTCTTTTATATCTAAAGATTACACAACTAAAAGATGTTGAAATTAAACAAGAACGCTTACTCAAGGAATTTGAAAATGTAATCACTTCATATGTGATGGAAATCAAAGAAGAAAATGAAGTGTTTTTAAATAGAATCAAAGATGTGAACCATGTAACGGAAGAAACAAACAATCGAAATTCGATACATATTAAAGAGCCCGAATTGACTTCTGACGATTTTCATGAACTTCTGCCTTCTTATCCGGATGAGGAACAGATATATATAGGAGAAAATGAAATCGAACAAGAAATCGACGAGACAGATGAAGATAATAAAGACACCCTTATTAGAGACATTGAGCATCTTATTAAACTTGGTCTCTCTTATGGTGAAATTGCAAAAAAATTAAATAAAGGCAAAACTGAAATAGAACTTTTACACAAATTTCGTCAAAACAACTAATTTTTCTTGACCCTCGCGTTTTGATTGTGATATATTAATTTTTGGTGTTATCACACACGTTCATAGATTTAAGCATTGGTGCTGTTATACAGTTTTGCTTAAAGATGATATGAACGGAGGACAAAAAACCATTAGGAGGATTTATCCATGTCAGTAATTTCTATGAAGCAATTGCTTGAAGCTGGTGTTCACTTCGGTCACCAAACTCGCCGTTGGAACCCAAAAATGAAGCGTTACATCTTTACAGAGCGTAACGGAATCTACATCATTGACCTTCAAAAAACAGTTAAGAAGGTTGAAGAAGCTTATAATTTCGTTAAGGAATTAGCAGGCAACGGTGGAACAATGCTTTTTGTTGGTACAAAAAAGCAAGCTCAAGATTCAGTTAAAGAAGAAGCCGAGCGTTCTGGAATGTACTTTGTTAACCAACGTTGGTTAGGTGGTACGTTAACAAACTTTGAAACAATTCAAAAGCGTATCAAGCGTCTTAAAGACATTGAAAAAATGCAAGAAGACGGTACTTTTGATGTTCTACCTAAGAAAGAAGTTGTTCAGCTTAAGAAAGAGTTAGAACGTCTTGAGAAATTCTTAGGCGGAATTAAAGATATGAAGCAATTACCAGATGCTTTATTCATCATCGACCCTCGTAAAGAGCGTATTGCTGTTGCAGAAGCTCATAAATTAAACATCCCAATCGTTGGTATCGTAGATACAAACTGTGATCCAGATGAAATTGATTATGTAATCCCAGCAAACGATGATGCAATTCGCGCGGTTAAGCTTTTAACAGGAAAAATGGCAGACGCTATCCTAGAAGCTAAACAAGGTGAAGAAACATCTGCTTAATGAGCGAAAGGTGATAAGAGGGTTATGCCTTTTATCACCTTTTTTAAAGATGATGTCTGCGCGTCTTGCGCTTTTCTTTAGAATTATATAAATTCGCAAATTAAGTCATAATAGAAACAGAATGTCAAAAAAATTCTATATTCTACAATTCGAACTAGTACATAGTGGCAAATAAGGAGGAAAACATAATGGCAGTTACTGCACAAATGGTAAAAGAGCTCCGTGAAAAAACTGGAGCAGGTATGATGGACTGTAAAAAGGCTCTTACTGAAACTGATGGTGATATGGACAAAGCAATTGATTACCTTCGCGAAAAAGGTATTGCAAAAGCTGCGAAAAAAGGTGACCGTATTGCTGCTGAAGGTTTAACTTCTATCGAAGTTTCCGGTAATGAAGCAGTCATTATTGAAGTTAACTCAGAAACTGATTTCGTTGCAAAAAATGAAGGTTTCCAAACACTAGTAAAAGAATTAGCTACTCATCTTTTAGCGAAGAAGCCAGCTAACGTTGAAGAAGCATTAGAACAAAAGATGGACAATGGTTCAACTGTATCTGAGTATATTAATGCTGCAATCGCAAAAATCGGGGAAAAACTTTCACTTCGTCGTTTTGAAATTGCTACAAAAGAAGATGGTGACGCATTTGGTGCATACCTCCACATGGGTGGTCGTATTGGCGTTCTAGCTGTTCTAGGTGGTACAACAGACACTGATGTTGCAAAGGATGTAGCAATGCACGTTGCAGCAGTAAATCCTAAATATGTGTCACGCGATCAAGTTTCTGCTGATGTAGTAGAGCACGAGCGTGGAGTATTAACACAACAAGCACTAAATGAAGGTAAACCAGAAAATATCGTAGCGAAAATGGTAGAAGGACGCTTTAGCAAATTCTTCGAAGACGTTTGTCTTCTTGACCAAAGCTTCGTTAAAGACCCAGATCAAAAGGTTCGCAAATATGTTGAATCTAAAGGTGCTACTGTAAAGAGCTTCGTTCGTTACGAAGTTGGTGAAGGTATCGAAAAACGTCAAGATAACTTTGCTGAAGAAGTAATGAGCCAAGTGAAGAAGTAAAAAGAAAAAAGGGAACACATTATGTGTTCCCTATTTTTTGAAATGTTTAGCATTGCGCCATAGAAAAGGCGCTTGTACTTTTTGAGATGGAGGTTTTTTATTCGATGAGCGGTGCCAAATATAAGCGTGTAGTGTTAAAATTAAGTGGAGAAGCATTAGCGGGTGAGCAGGGATTTGGCATAAATCCATCTGTAATCCAATCTGTAGCAAAACAAGTGAAGGAAATTGCTGAACTTGGTGTGGAAATTGCTGTTGTTGTCGGTGGCGGAAACATTTGGAGAGGCAAGATTGGCAGTGAAATGGGAATGGACCGTGCAAATGCTGATTATATGGGAATGCTTGCAACGGTAATGAATTCCTTAGCTTTACAAGATAGCTTAGAAAATTTAGGGATTCAAACTCGTGTCCAAACATCTATTGAAATGCGTCAAGTCGCAGAACCATACATAAGAAGAAAAGCAATTCGACATCTAGAAAAGAAACGTGTAGTGATTTTTGCAGCAGGTACGGGAAATCCTTACTTCTCTACAGATACAACAGCTGCTCTACGTGCCGCTGAAATTGAAGCAGAGGTAATTTTAATGGCTAAAAATAATGTCGATGGTGTCTATAGTGCAGATCCAACAATAGATAAAACAGCTGTGAAATATGAGACATTATCCTATCTTGATGTTATTAAAGAAGGACTAGCTGTAATGGATTCCACTGCATCTTCACTTTGCATGGACAATGATATTCCGTTAATTGTTTTTTCAATTATGGAAGAAGGAAATATTAAACGTGCTGTACTAGGAGAAAATATCGGAACAATTGTAAGGGGGAAATAACTTTATGGCAAACAACACATTAAATCAAGTGAAGGATAAAATGTCTAAAGCAGTCCAAGCATTGTCTCGTGAACTAGCAACTGTAAGAGCAGGTAGAGCGAACCCAGCAATCCTTGATAAGGTTTCAGTTGATTACTATGGTGCACCAACGCCTTTAAATCAACTTGGATCTATCAATGTACCTGAAGCAAGAATGCTTGTAATTCAACCATATGATAAGTCCATTTTAGGTGATATGGAAAAAGCAATTCAGAAGGCTGATTTAGGCTTAAATCCAACAAATGACGGGTCAATTATTCGTATTTCAATCCCACCACTAACAGAGGAAAGACGACGTGAGTTAGTGAAGCTTGTTAAGAAATATGCGGAAGAGTCAAAAGTTGCAGTTCGTAATGTTCGTCGTGATGGAAACGATGAATTGAAAAAGCTTGAGAAAAACGGTGAAATCACTGAAGACGAATTACGCAGCCTAACTGATGATGTTCAAAAAGCTACGGATGAATCTATTAATAAGATTGATGCAGTTGCAAAAGAAAAAGAAAAAGAAATCATGGAAGTCTAATCCATTTCAATGTACAATATATTGTAAAAAGACCCTCTAACGTTTACAGGGGGTTTTTTTGTTAATACTGACTACTAATTAGTTACCCTGAGCAATACAAAAATGGTAAAATGAAACTGGTCTGGGTGCAAAAACACCAAGGCGCATTTGATTCGGGTGTTGGAGGACTTGTGAATGTTTGAAAAATTTAAAAAACCGAAAAAAAAGCCAGTTTCTATTTCAGAAGAAGAAATAGTAAAAGGGCCGATTCCTAATCACATAGCGATTATTATGGACGGAAATGGGAGATGGGCAAAAAAACGTTCATTGCCACGAACTGCTGGTCACCATGAAGGTATGAAGGTAGTAAAAAGAATGACCAAGCTTGCAAGTCGACTTGGAGTAAAGACTTTAACTGTCTACGCGTTTTCAACAGAAAACTGGAAGCGTCCAGAGGATGAGGTTAATTATCTATTAAAACTCCCCCAAGAATTTCTGGGAACGTTTCTACCTGAGCTAATTGAGGAAAACGTTCAGGTTCGAATCATGGGGAATAAAGATGCGATTCCTGCGCATACTCAAAAAGCGGTAGATAAAGCGGTACACGATACAAAGAACAATACCGGCTTAATCCTAAATTTCGCACTAAATTATGGGGGCCGTGCGGAAATTATCGATGCGGTCAATAACATTCTTTCGGACCATGAAGAGGGTAACCTACATAAAAAAATAGACGAAGAATTGTTTAACCAATATTTAATGAGCGCTGGATTACAAGATCCCGATTTATTAATCCGTACTAGCGGGGAAATACGATTAAGTAATTTTATGCTCTGGCAGCTTGCATATACTGAATTCTGGTTCACAGATGTATTATGGCCTGATTTTAAAGAGCAGCATTTATTAGAGGCCATCTATGCATTTCAAAAGAGAGGTCGACGATTTGGAGGAGTATAAGAACCAAATCGCATTTGAAAAAGGAATGATACGATGAAACAAAGAATTATAACGGCAATAATTGCAGCAGCAATCTTTCTACCGATTGTAATTATTGGAGGCATCCCATTTACTATTTTAGTCTACTTGATGGGAGCTATCGCAATTTTTGAACTTTTACGGATGAAGCGTATTAATATTGCGTCAATCCCGGGCATAATTTCTATTATATTGTTATGGATTATTTTAATTCCAAGTAAATACAATGATCTATTTACACCTTTAAAAATTTCGAAAATTGAAATAGTCCTACTTATCGTTTTGTTTATATTAACGTATACGGTTATATCTAAAAACAGCTTTAACTTTGATGATGCTGGACTGGTAATCCTCGCAGCATTATATATTGGTTTTGGTTTTTATTATATGATTGAAATAAGAGCGATGGGATTAGCATATATATTCTATGCATTCGTTGTTATTTGGACAACTGATTCAGGAGCTTACTTTATTGGAAGAAAGCTTGGTAAGAATAAGCTCTGGCCAGAAATTAGTCCAAATAAAACAGTCGAAGGATTTGTTGGCGGAATTGTTACGGCTATTGTATTTGCGTTTATTTTTAACATGATCACGGATTTATTTGATTCCTTCTTTTCACTCATTATCGTGACATTAATTGTGTCTGTTTTTGGACAAATTGGGGATTTAGTAGAATCTGCATTAAAGAGACATTATAATGTGAAGGATTCTGGGACATTGCTACCTGGACATGGAGGAATATTAGATCGTTTTGATAGCATGATATTTATCCTGCCGATTCTTTATTTTTTAAGATTAATTATATAGTAGTGGTTTTTTATTGGGAGTGAGTTTGTGAAGAAAATTAGTTTATTAGGGGCTACGGGCTCGATTGGGCAACAAACTTTAGATGTGATTAAACAACATCCAGAAGAATTACAGCTTGTTGCGATGTCAATTGGGGAAAATGTGACCTTAGGGCGCGAAATTATACATAAGTTTTCACCGAAGCTTGTTTCCGTGAAATCAAAAGAAACATGTGAATTATATAAAAGTGAATTTTCCAGTGACATTCAGTTTGTATATGGAGATGAAGGTTTAATCGAAGTTGCTACTTACCATGAAGCGACAATTGTTCTTAATGCAGTTGTTGGAAGTGTTGGATTATTACCAACATTAAAAGCAATTGAAGCGAAAAAAACAATTGGACTTGCCAACAAGGAAACACTAGTTACGGCTGGTCATCTGGTCATGGATGCTGCGAAGCAACATGGTGTAGCCATTTTACCAGTTGATAGTGAGCACTCCGCTATTTTTCAATGCCTGCAAGGTGAAAAAGAAAAGAATGTAGAGAAAATTATCTTGACCGCTTCGGGCGGAAGTTTCCGTGATCGAACTCGCGATGAACTTAAGGATGTTACAGTTGAAGATGCCCTTAAGCATCCCAACTGGTCAATGGGTGCTAAAATTACAATTGATTCAGCAACGATGATGAACAAAGGATTAGAAGTAATCGAAGCACATTGGTTGTTTAATCTTCCTTATGAACAAATTGATGTTCTCCTTCATAAAGAAAGCATCATTCATTCAATGGTTGAGTTCCATGATAGCAGTGTCATCGCTCAACTTGGAACACCAGACATGAGGGTTCCAATTCAATATGCCTTTTCATATCCAGATCGTTTTCCTATGCATGCATCGAAGGAGAGATTACGACTTTGGGAAATCGGAAAACTACATTTTTCGAAGCCTGATTTTGACAGATTTAGATGCCTTGGATTTGCATTTCACGCTGGTAAAACGGGTGGGACACTTCCAACGGTATTAAATGCCGCAAATGAAGAGGCCGTTTCAGGATTTTTAAATGGGAAAGTCTCATTCCTAGAGATTGAGGAAATCATTGAAGGTACATTGGAAAAACATGACACCATCCAAGACCCTAGTTTGGATATCATCCAACAGGTAGACAAAGAAACACGAGCTTTTGTTCGGGAATTAGTAGATAAAAAATAGAATATTGAGGCTAGCTTCAGGCGCCATCGTCTTGGGTCATAAGCCAATCGCTTCGGAAGGTAAAATGCACCTTCTGTATGCGCTTGTCTTATGCCTGTCGCCGATTAGCGGGCGCCTTACGCTTTTGATTTAATCTAACAAAAGGTGGTTAAATATGTGGAGACTGTGATAGCCTTTATCATTATTTTTGGTGCACTCGTATTTTTTCATGAGTGGGGACATCTCGTTTTAGCGAAGCGAGCAGGAATTCTTTGTCGTGAATTTGCTATTGGGATGGGACCAAAGGTATTTACCTTTAGAAAAAATGAAACACTTTATACGATTCGTCTCCTACCTATAGGCGGATATGTTAGAATGGCTGGCGAAGACCCGGAAATGGTTGAACTTAAACCAGGTCACAATATAGGGTTGTTATTTGATAAAAATGGGAAAGTCGATAAAATCATTTTAAATAATAAGGATAAATATCCAGATTTAAAGGTGATTGAGGTTGAGGAAGCCGATTTAGAGCATAATCTTTTTATTTCTGGTTATGAAGATGGGGAAGATGAGGTTCTAAAAAGATATGAAGTGAGTGAGACTGCTTTTTTTGTTGTCGATGGACAAGAAACGCAAATCGCTCCTTATAATCGACAATTCGCTTCTAAAACTTTGCTGCAAAGGACATTGGCAATTGCCGCTGGCCCGGCAATGAATTTTGTACTAGCTTTTATTATTTTAATTGTAATCGGCTTATTACAAGGTACACCAATCGACAAGCCAATCCTTGGAAAGCTAACGGAGGATGGGGCTGCACTTCAAGCAGGACTTCACGAGGGTGATGTTGTTCGTGAAATTGATAATGAACAAGTTTCTACCTGGAATGATATTGTAGGTATTATTCGCTCACATCCTGAAGAGGAAATCGGCTTTGTTGTTGAACGTAATGGTAGCCTTCATGAAATTTCTGTAACCCCGAAAGCTCAGCAGCTTGAGGATGAAACTATTGGAGTCATAGGTGTTTATGGACCAGTAGAGAAATCAGTTTTACCATCCTTGAAATATGGGGTTTTGGAAACCTTTATGTGGACAAAGGAAATTTTACTCGGTCTTGGAAAGCTTATAACAGGACAATTCTCGATTGATATGCTTTCTGGACCAGTTGGAATATATGTATCAACCGATACAGTTGTTCAGTCTGGAATCTTTTATGTGATGAAATGGGCTGCAATCCTCAGCATTAACCTTGGTATTGTTAACCTATTACCATTGCCAGCTCTTGATGGTGGACGATTAGTATTCTTTGCATTGGAAGCTGTACGTGGGAAACCGATTGACAAGCAAAAAGAAGGTATGGTTCATTTTATCGGTTTTGCCTTATTAATGCTTCTAATGTTGGTTGTCACCTGGAATGATATTCAACGATTCTTTTTATAAAATAAGCTCAAATATAGAACGAGGTGCAAGATATGAAACAAAGTATGACGCTTATACCTACACTGCGAGAAGTACCATCTGATGCCGAAATTAAAAGCCACCAGCTTTTAATTCGAGCGGGATTTATTAGACAAAATGCGAGTGGGGTTTATAGCTATCTTCCATTAGCAAGACGTGTTTTACAAAAAATTGAAACGATTGTTCGTGAAGAAATGGAACGAGCAGGTGCAGCTGAACTCCTTATGCCAGCTTTGACGCCAGCAGAGCTTTGGCAGGAATCAGGACGCTGGTATTCTTACGGCCCAGAACTTATGCGCCTGCATGATCGTCATGAGCGGGACTTCGTATTAGGCCCGACACATGAAGAAGTAATTACTAGTCTTGTTCGTGATGAAATTAAATCATATAAAAGACTACCGATCACTCTTTATCAAATTCAAACAAAATTCCGTGATGAAAAAAGACCACGCTTCGGGCTATTACGCGGTCGGGAATTTATTATGAAAGATGCATATTCCTTCCATGCGGATCAAGAAAGTCTTCATGATGTATATGAAAAAATGTATACGGCCTATTCCAATGTATTTGCACGTTGTGGACTTAACTTCCGTGCCGTAATCGCGGATTCAGGAGCTATGGGCGGTAAAGATACGCATGAATTTATGGTTCTTTCCGAAGTTGGAGAGGATACAATTGCATATTCTGATACTTCCTCATTTGCGGCAAATATTGAAATGGCACCTGTTGTCATGGAATATCCAAAAAGTGATGAGCCAGTAAAAGAACTTGAAAAAGTAGAGACAATCGGCAAAAAATCAATCGAAGAAGTGGCAGCCTTCCTTGACGTTCCAAAGGATAAATGCATCAAATCACTTCTTTTCGAGGTTGATGAAAAATTTGTACTTGTTTTAGCTCGCGGTGACCATGAAGTAAATGATATTAAAGTGAAAAACTTGCTGGAAGCTACAAATGTAGAACTAGCAGGTACAGAAGATACTGAACGTATCATGGGCTGTACAGTTGGTTCCTTAGGACCAATTAATGTGACTAAGGATATTACTGTAATTGCTGACCATGCTGTTGTCTCAGTTGTCAATGGTGTTTGTGGGGCAAATGAAGAGAATTATCATTTTGTTAATGTAAATGCAGATCGTGATTTTGCTGGTATTCAATATGCAGACCTTCGTTTTATCCAAGAAGGCGACCCATCACCAGATGGTCAGGGCAAAATTGTCTTTGCTGAAGGTATCGAAGTCGGTCATATCTTTAAACTTGGTACAAGATACAGTGAAGCAATGGGTGCAACCTTCCTTGATGAAAACGGAAGAGCACAACCCATGATAATGGGATGCTATGGGATCGGAGTTTCTAGAACTCTATCTGCTGTTGCGGAGCAGTCCAATGACGAAAATGGTTTGATTTGGCCAGCGAATCTTGCACCATATGATCTACATTTAATCCCGGTAAATATGAAAAACGAAGAACAAAAAGCTCTTTCTGAATCTTTGTACCTGTCTCTAAAGGAAAGCGGATTTGATGTTTTATTCGATGATCGTGCTGAACGTCCAGGTGTGAAATTTTCGGATTCTGATTTAATCGGTTTGCCACTACGTATCACTGTTGGAAAACGTGCTGGCGAAGGTGTTGTCGAGGTGAAGGTTCGTAAGACAGGGGAAACATTGGAAATAAATATTGAAAATCTTATCGAGACAATTAAGAAATATGTAGTAAAATAATTAATAGAAAAGAAAAAAGGTACCTCGGTAAGATGAGGTACCTTAATTATTTGAAATGTGGAAGCGGCTCGCCCAGAAATGAGAAATCTGGAAACTCCGACAAAGAAGCGCACTTTGCTTCTGCCGGAGGAGTTGAAGATTCTCGAGTTTCTAGCCGCTGAAACTAGACATTCTGTCTGAAGAGGGGGAACGAGGATGGAATTATCGCCACAGCAAAAAGAACGTTTTATGGTACTGCTGCAGCAGCTGGAATTAACTGATGATGCGTTGGTTACACACTTTGCAAATGCAGGAATCGAAAAGCTCATGATTGACAAAGAAAAGAAAGCATGGCATTTCTTTTTTTCCTTTGAAAAAATAATTCCTGCTGATGTAATGAGGATTTTTTCTACACAATTACGAACAAAATTTACCCATATTGCATCGGTAACGTTCTCTTTACGTGTCGGGTCTCAGAATGTGACCGAAGAAATGGTACAAGCCTATTGGCCACTGTGCATACAAGAATTAGATGGAATCGCACCACCGATTCTATCATTATTGCATAATCAGATTCCGACACAACAAGGTCTTAAACTTCATATCAAAACAAGAAATGATACGGAATCAATCGCGATTAAGAAAAAATATGCCCAAGTAATCGGAAATGTATATCAATCTTATGGTTTTCCAATGTTCACGCTTGAAACTGAAGTAGAGGTTTCTAATAAAGAGTACGAACAGTTTTTACAGAAAAAACAACAGGAAGACCAGGAAAAAGCATTATTAGCTGTTGCTGACATGCAAAAGAAAGAGAAAGAAAAAGACCAAGCGAACTCCGTTTCGGGGCCGATTACAATTGGTTACACAATTAAGAATGATGAAGAAGTTAAAGAAATTAGTTCAATCCTTGACGAAGAGCGAAGAATTGCCGTTCAAGGGTATATTTTCTTTGCTGAGACAAGGGAATTGCGCAGTGGAAGAACACTATTAACATTCAAAATTACCGACTATACGGATTCGATATTAGTCAAAGTATTCTCACGCGATAAAGAGGATGTTCACCTATTACAAGCCATTAAAAAAGGCATGTGGGTCCGTTGTCGAGGAAGTATTCAAAATGATACATTTGTTAGAGACTTAGTTATGCTTGCAAATGATATTAATGAAATACAGCCTATGAATGAAAGAAAAGACACTGCTCCCGAAGGAGAAAAACGTGTCGAGCTTCATTTGCATTCACCAATGAGTCAGATGGATGCTGTAACGTCTGTTAGTCAATTGATAGGACAAGCTAAAAAATGGGGCCACACTGCCATTGCTTTAACAGACCATGCGGTTGGTCAATCATTCCCAGAAGCTTATTCTGCTGCTAAGAAAAATGGGATCAAGATGATCTATGGTGTTGAAGCCAATTTAGTCGATGATGGTGTCCCAATTGCTTATAATTCACAGCATCGTCATTTAGAAGACGATACTTATGTCGTTTTTGACGTAGAAACTACAGGATTATCAGCAGTCTATAATACAATTATCGAGTTGGCTGCCGTTAAAGTAAGAAATGGTGAAATCATTGATCGATTTGAATCATTTGCTAACCCGCACCACCGCTTAAGTGCGACAACAATCGATCTTACGGGAATCACAGATGATATGGTAAGTTCAGCACCTGAGGTTAGTGAAGTCCTAGTGAAGTTCCATGATTGGGCAGAGGATGCAATATTAGTTGCTCATAATGCGAGTTTTGATATGGGCTTTTTAAATGTTGGCTATAAAAAGGCGGGGCTTGAGAAAGCAACAAACCCTGTCATAGATACACTTGAACTCGCTAGATTATTATATCCAGATTTAAAAAACCATCGCTTAAATACATTATGTAAAAAGTTTGATATTGAATTAACTCAGCATCACCGTGCAATTTATGATGCGGAAGCAACAGGGTACTTAGCCGTTAAACTTTTAAAAGATGCAGCTGAAAAAGAGATTGAGTACCATGATCAATTAAATGATTATATGGGAAAAGGGAAAGCATACCAACGGTCAAGACCTTTTCATGCAACATTACTTGCCCAAACCGATGTAGGACTTAAAAATTTATTTAAATTAATATCGATTTCACATATGAATTATTTTTACCGTGTACCACGTATCCCACGATCACAGCTACAAAAATATCGTGAAGGTATTTTAGTTGGTTCTGCTTGTGACAAAGGGGAAGTATTTGAAGGAATGATGCAGAAGTCACCTGAGGAAGTTGAGTCTATTGCTCAATTTTATGACTATCTAGAAGTTCAGCCACCTTCTAACTATAAGCATTTATTAGAATTAGATTTGATTCAAAATGAGCGTGAACTCAAGGATATCTTAAAGAATATTGTCAGCCTTGGAGAGAAGCTGAATCTTCCGGTTGTTGCTACAGGGAATGTGCATTATCTAAACCCAGATGATCATATTTATCGAAAGATTTTAATAAGGTCTCAAGGTGGGGCCAATCCATTGAATCGACACTCGCTTCCAGAGGTTCATTTCCGAACAACGAATGAAATGTTGGACTGTTTCTCGTTTCTTGATAAAGAGAAAGCAAAGGAAATTGTCGTTACAAACACGCAAAAAATTGCAGATATGATTGGCGAAGTGAAACCGATAAAAGATGACCTATATACACCTAAAATCGAAGGTGCTGAAGATGAAATCAGGAATATGAGCTATAGCATGGCGAGAAGCATCTATGGCGAGGAATTACCTGAAATCGTAGAAAAGCGTTTAGAAAAAGAACTAAAAAGTATTATAGGGCATGGATTCGCAGTTATTTACTTGATTTCACATAAACTGGTTAAAAAATCACTTGATGATGGATATCTAGTTGGTTCACGTGGGTCAGTTGGTTCTTCGTTAGTTGCGACAATGACGGAAATAACAGAAGTAAATCCATTACCGCCACACTATGTATGTCCAGACTGTAAGCATTCTGAGTTCTTTAATGATGGTTCAGTCGGTTCGGGGTTTGACTTACCAGATAAGGAATGCCCAAATTGCGGGGCAAATTACAAGAAAGATGGCCATGATATTCCGTTCGAAACATTCCTAGGATTTAAGGGTGACAAGGTACCGGATATCGACTTAAACTTCTCTGGTGAGTATCAGCCACGTGCTCATAACTATACAAAGGTATTGTTTGGTGAGGATTATGTTTTTCGTGCTGGAACAATCGGTACTGTAGCTGAAAAAACAGCTTATGGTTATGTAAAGGGATACGCCAATGATCGTAACTTAACAATGCGTGGTGCCGAAACAGACCGTTTAGTTGCAGGTTGTACAGGCGTAAAACGAACAACAGGACAGCACCCTGGTGGTATTATCGTTGTCCCAGACTATATGGATATATTTGATTTTTCACCAATCCAATTTCCTGCAGATGATGTAAACTCTGAATGGAAAACAACCCATTTTGATTTCCACTCTATCCATGACAATGTGTTGAAGCTAGATATACTTGGACACGATGATCCGACCGTAATCCGGATGCTTCAAGATTTAAGTGGAATTGATCCAAAAACCATCCCAACGGATGACCCTGAGGTAATGAAGATTTTCAGTGGTACTGAATCACTCGGTGTAACTGAAGAGCAAATTATGTGTAAAACCGGTACTCTTGGTATCCCAGAATTCGGTACACGATTTGTTCGTCAAATGCTTGAGGATACAAAGCCAACTACTTTCTCTGAACTAGTTCAGATTTCAGGCCTGTCACATGGTACAGATGTTTGGTTAGGGAATGCACAGGAGCTTATCCATAACAATATATGTACGCTAAGTGAAGTTATAGGGTGTCGTGACGATATCATGGTTTATCTTATCTATAAAGGGTTAGATCCTTCATTGGCTTTTAAAATTATGGAATCGGTCCGTAAAGGTAAAGGACTGACAGATGAATTTATGGAAGAAATGAAGAAAAATGATGTCCCAGATTGGTATATAGACTCATGTTTGAAAATTAAATACATGTTCCCGAAAGCCCATGCTGCCGCTTATGTTTTAATGGCTGTTCGGATTGCTTACTTTAAAGTCCATTTGCCATTACTCTATTATGCAGCGTACTTCACAGTTCGTGCAGATGATTTTGATGTTGAAGCAATGGTTCGAGGCTCCAGCACTATTCGAGCTAGGATTGAAGAAATCAATGCAAAAGGGCTTGATGCAGCACCTAAAGAAAAGACCCTTTTAACAGTACTCGAGCTCGCGCTTGAAATGTGTGAACGTGGATTTGCTTTTAACAAAATTGATTTATATCGATCAAGTGCAACAGAATTTATCATTGACGGAGATGCGCTTATACCTCCGTTCAATTCAATTCCTGGACTAGGTACAAACGCTGCTATTAATATTGTGAAAGCAAGAGAACAAGGTGAATTTTTATCTAAAGAAGATTTACAGAAGCGTGGTAAGGTATCGAAAACAATCATGGAATATCTCGAAAACCTTGGTTGCTTAGAAGGCATGCCAGAACAAAATCAGTTATCCCTGTTCTAAGTTTTTGGTGTCTAGCTCCGGACGCCTAGCCCCTCTCTGGTCTAGCCAATCCGTTATGAAGGATAAAAGACATCCTTCTTGCCGGCTTGGCTAATGCTTGTCGGACTTGCACAGGACGTGCTGACATCGACGTTTGCCACAGGACGTGGCGGTAGTTAGTCGATGATCCCCTTTGAAAGGCGCCTGCGCTTTTAAATTTATTTGCATATAAATAGCGATTATGTTATAGTTTTTATGGAAATGCTATGTATAATTGACTTGTAAAAGAGTGGGGCTTCCCACTCTTTATTCTTTGACTGAGGCTAAAATGTGTAACAACTTTCTTTTAGATGGGACTTCTCTATATTTTCCAACTGCCTCCCTGCTATTATAGCAGGGTGTTTTTACACTACTTAGGAAATACTAACGTATAAAAAAGAAATTCCTTTTCAGCTTAGGAGGAAAAACATGAGTAAAAAGGTAACACAAATAGTGGAAGAATTAGTGATACCTATTGTAACTGAATTACAAATGGAACTTGTCGACGTGGAGTATGTAAAGGAAGGAAAAGACTGGTTTTTACGTGTCTACATTGACTCTGATAAAGGGGTTGATATAGAAGATTGTGGAACCGTAAGTGAAAAATTAAGCGAAAAGCTTGATGAAGTAGATCCTATTCCTTATAACTATTTTCTCGAAGTATCAAGTCCTGGTGCTGAACGCCCGTTAAAAAAGATGAGTGACTTCGAAAAGGCAATTGGAAAACAGGTATATGTGAAAACATACGAACCAATCGATGGTGAAAAGATTTTTGAAGGGGAGCTTACATCATTTGATGGAAGCACAATTACGATTAATATCATGGTCAAAACACGCAAAAAATCTGTAGAAATTCCGTATGAAAAGGTTGCAAACGCAAGACTTGCTGTTACTTTTCATTAATAGTTAGAATTCATAAGGGGGATTAGAAAAGAAATGAGTAGTGAATTATTAGATGCCTTAACATTGCTCGAGAAAGAAAAAGGCATTAGCAAAGATGTAATTATTGAAGCAATTGAGGCAGCACTTATTTCTGCTTATAAGCGGAATTTTAATCAGGCTCAAAATGTAAGAGTCGATTTAAACTTAGCAAATGGTTCGATGCGTGTGTTTGCTAGAAAAGATGTAGTAGATGAAGTGTTTGACCCACGATTAGAAATCTCCTTGGATGAAGCTAGAACCATTAATCCTAATTACCAAGTCGAAGACGTTGTAGAAATTGAAGTAACACCAAAAGACTTTGGTAGAATTGCCGCTCAAACTGCAAAACAGGTTGTAACTCAACGTGTACGTGAAGCAGAAAGAGGAGTTATTTATTCAGAGTTTATTGATCGCGAAGAAGATATAATGACGGGAATCGTTCAGCGTCTAGATTCTAAGTTTATCTATGTAGGTTTAGGGAAAATTGAAGCATTGCTTCCAGTAAACGAACAAATGCCAAATGAACAATATAAGCCGCACGACAGAATCAAAGTCTACATAACAAAGGTTGAACGAACAACAAAAGGACCACAAATCTTTGTTTCTAGAACACATCCAGGATTATTAAAGCGTCTGTTTGAAATTGAAGTTCCAGAAATCTATGATGGAACAGTTGAAATTAAATCAGTTGCGAGAGAAGCAGGAGATCGTTCAAAGATTTCTGTTCACTCTGATAATCCTGAAGTAGACCCAGTTGGCTCTTGTGTTGGTCCTAAAGGACAGCGAGTTCAAGCAATCGTGAATGAACTGAAAGGTGAAAAAATCGATATTGTCAAATGGTCTGATGATCCAGTTGTATTCGTAGCAAACGCCTTAAGTCCATCTAAAGTACTTGATGTCATTGTTCACGAAGAAGAAAAAGCAACAACTGTTGTCGTTCCTGACTATCAATTATCTTTAGCAATTGGAAAACGCGGACAAAACGCACGTTTAGCTGCAAAACTAACTGGCTGGAAAATTGATATCAAAAGTCAAACAGAAGCTGAGCAAGCGGGGATTTTCCCAAGAGAGGCTTTTGGTTTATTTGATGACAATGAAGAAGAAGCCGAGGATGAAGCATTCGATTTGCAATCTGAAGAAATCGAGTGAGGTGAAGGAAATTGGTAAGTAATAAAAAAATACCATTGCGGAAATGCATTGTTAGTAGTGAAATGAAGCCAAAAAAGGAACTTGTCAGAATTGTACGTTCCAAAGAAGGTGAAGTTTCAATCGACCTCACAGGAAAAAAGTCTGGTCGTGGTGCATACCTCAGTAAAGACAAAGAGTGTATTTTAATGGCAAAGAAAAAGAACATTCTTGCTAGTCAACTGAAAGCAACCATTGATGATTCAATCTATGAAGAATTACTTCAATTGGTAGATAAGGAGTAGCTTTATAGATGGAAAACAAGGAATGGTTGTCGTTATTGGGTCTTGCCAATCGAGCGAGAAAAGTTATTTCAGGAGAAGAACTTGTTGTGAAGGAAATTCGCAATGGAAACGCAAAGCTAGTTCTCTTATCTGAAGATGCGTCAGCAAACACTACAAAGAAAATTACGGATAAAAGCACGTATTATCAAGTTCAACTTCGTACTGTAAGCGATAGGTATACATTGGGGCATTCAATTGGAAAGGATGCTAGAGTGGTTGTCGCAATAACAGAAAGTGGGTTTGCAAAAAAAATTAGTCACTTGCTCGATTAACATATTTGGGGGTGAACATATGAGTAAAATGCGTGTATACGAATATGCAAAAAAACAAAATATCTCAAGTAAAGAAGTAATTAATAAACTTAAAGAGATGGACATTGAGGTTAAAAATCATATGGCAACGATAGAGGGAGATATTTTGAATAAATTAGATCAATCATTTGGAAAGAAGTCAGAACAGGTTCAGCCTGCGAAGGAACAAACCAATAATAGTACAGCAAAACAACCTGTTAATGATAAAGAAGTGGTTGACAATAAAGAAACAAAGAAAAAGCCTGTACCTCCTAAAAATCGTGACGGTAAAAAAACCGAAACTGTAGGACAAAAAAAGGGATTCCAGTCTAATAACAATAATAGAAATAATAAGAATAATAAAAACAAACAAAGAGGTAATAATCGTCAGCATCAAAATCAACATCAACCTGTTCAACCAAAGCCTGAAAAGAAATTGCCTGAAAAGATTACGTTTATCGGCTCATTAACGGTTGGGGAGTTAGCTAAAAAACTTGGCAAAGAACCTTCAGAAATTATTAAAAAGCTTTTCATGCTAGGTGTTA
Source organism: Bacillus sp. JJ1566 (assembly GCF_036962685.1). NCBI lineage: Bacteria > Bacillati > Bacillota > Bacilli > Caryophanales > Bacillaceae > Bacillus > Bacillus sp. JJ1566. The sequence continues at coordinate 262,013 of NZ_JBALOP010000002.1, forward strand.
TGGCGACAATTAACCAAGAACTTGATAAGGATTCAATTGAATTAATTGCATCTGATTATGGAGTAGCGGTTGAAGAAGAAATTGTCTTTGACGTTACCGAATTTGAACAGTATGTTGAAGAAGATAACGATGCAGATTTAATTGAAAGACCTGCTATCGTAACAATCATGGGACATGTTGACCATGGTAAAACAACCACCCTTGATTCAATTAGAAATACAAAGGTCACAGCTGGCGAAGCCGGTGGTATCACTCAGCATATTGGTGCATATCAAGTAGTTGTAAATGGTAAGAAAATTACGTTCTTGGACACTCCAGGGCATGCTGCGTTTACAACTATGCGTGCAAGAGGTGCTCAAGTTACAGATATTACTATCTTAGTTGTTGCAGCAGATGATGGTGTAATGCCACAAACAGTAGAAGCGATTAACCATGCGAAGGCTGCTGAGGTTCCAATCATCGTAGCTGTTAATAAAATGGATAAACCAACTGCAAATCCTGATCGTGTTATGCAGGAATTAACCGAACATGGGCTCATTCCAGAGGCTTGGGGTGGAGATACCATTTTCGTTCCAATCTCGGCATTAACAGGCGAAGGTATCGACAACTTACTTGAAATGATTCTTCTTGTAAGTGAAGTTGAAGAATACAAAGCAAATCCGAAACGAAGAGCAACAGGAACTGTGATTGAAGCCCAACTTGATAAAGGTAGAGGTTCTGTTGCAACATTATTAGTTCAAAATGGAACTCTTCGTGTAGGTGACCCAATTGTAGTTGGAAACACATTTGGTCGTGTCCGTGCAATGGTTAATGATATAGGCCGTCGTGTCAAGGATGCTGGTCCATCCACACCTGTAGAAGTTACAGGGTTAAATGATGTACCACAAGCTGGCGACCAGTTTGTTGTATTTGAAGATGAGAAAAAAGCACGTCAAGTTGGCGAAGCGAGAGCGCAAAAGCAATTGGTAGAGCAACGTGGCGATAAAGTAAAAGTTAGTCTTGAGGATTTATTTGAGCATATTAAACAAGGTGAAATGAAGGAAATTAATCTTATTGTTAAAGCCGATGTTCAAGGATCTGTAGAGGCTTTAGCTGCATCTCTTCAAAAAATAGATGTAGAAGGCGTTAAGGTTAAGATTATTCACACTGGTGTCGGTGCGATTAATGAATCAGATATTACTCTTGCATCAGCATCAAATGCGATTGTAATTGGCTTTAATGTTCGACCGGATGTGAATGCAAAACGTACTGCTGAAGCAGAGGAAGTAGATATCCGACTTCACCGTATTATCTATAAAGCAATCGAAGAAATCGAAGCTGCTATGAAGGGTATGCTTGACCCAGAATTTGAAGAAAAGGTAATTGGGCAAGCGGAAGTACGTACAACCTTTAAAGTATCAAAGATTGGTACAATTGCTGGTTCTTATGTAACAGATGGTAAAATCACACGTGATAGCGGAGTGCGCCTTATCCGTAATGGTGTTGTAATCTTTGAAGGTGAAATTGATACATTGAAACGCTTCAAGGATGATGTTAAGGAAGTAGCACAAAATTATGAGTGTGGAATAACAATTACGAAATATAACGATATTAAAGAAGGAGACATCATTGAAGCATTCGTGATGGAGGAAGTTGATCGTCATTGATCGGCTATGTGGAGTGCGAATGTGTCATTTATGATGCAAATTCTTTAAAAGCAAAACGTGCTGTATTGCAAAGTGTCATGACTCGACTCAAACAAAAGTTTAATGTTTCAGTTGCAGAGGTAGACTATCAAGATACATGGCAACGCACCAAGCTTGCAATCGTTACTGTATCATCAAGTCGAAAGCATTCTGAACTCGAATTAAACAATGCCCTAAAGTTTATTGATTCGTTCCCAGAATTAGATCGAACAATAACCGAATTTGAGTGGTTATAAGAGGTGATATCTAGATGAGTTTACGACCTAATCGTGTTGGAGAACAAATGAAAAAGGAATTAAGTGACATAATTGGACGGAAGATCAAGGATCCTCGGATTGGATTTGTTACTGTAACCGACGTCCAGGTTACTGGAGACCTTCAGCAAGCTAAAGTTTTTATTTCAGTTTTAGGTGATGAAGAACAAAGACAGAATACGTTAAAAGGTCTTGCGAAAGCGAAAGGCTTTATCCGCTCAGAAATCGGTCAGCGTATTCGTTTACGCAAAACACCAGAAATTCTATTTGAATTCGATGAATCAATTGATTATGGAAATCGAATTGAATCGATTCTTCATGAAATAAATAAGCAATCAAATCAAGAATCAAACCGTGAATAAGTGAGAGGATAGACTTTTTTATAAAGTCTATCCCTTTTTTTCAGTTGTTTTATAAAATTAATGAACGAAAGCAATTTCGAAAAAAGTTTAGGGGAGTGGCTCTTAGTGGATGGAATTTTACTGCTTAATAAACCAAAAGGGATGACTTCCCATGATTGTGTTTTTAAAGTACGAAAGTTAGTAAAGATGAAAAAAGTCGGCCATACTGGAACTTTAGACCCGGATGTTTCAGGAGTCTTGCCCATTTGTCTAGGACGAGCAACAAAAATCGCTGAATATGTAACGGCGGCAAATAAAACCTATGAAGGGGAAGCGACAATCGGTTTTTCAACGACTACAGAAGATGCATCAGGTGAAAGAGTGGAAGAAAAAAGAGTAGACCGACAAATTAAGACAGCGGAAGTTTTAGATGTTTTTCATTCATTAACGGGTGAAATAATTCAAACACCTCCTATGTATTCTGCGGTTAAGGTAAATGGAAAGCGCCTTTATGAGTACGCTAGACAAGGGGTGGTAATCGAAAGACCAGCCCGTAAAGTAACCATTCATAAACTAGAGCTACTCAGTGATATCATTCAAAAGGATGGAACTGTATCGTTTCGTTTTCGTGTAACTTGCAGTAAGGGCACCTATGTGCGAACTTTAGCTGTTCAGATTGGTGAAAAACTTGGTTATCCGTCCCATATGTCTGATTTAAAGAGGACCACTTCGGGTGACTTTACCCTCGATCAATGCATGACACTTGAAGAATTAGAAAACCATATCCAAACGGGAACTGTTCAGCAACATCTTCTAACAGTTGAAGATGCTCTTTCCCATTTGCGCAAAATTTTAATTAATGATAAAGTAGCAGAGAAAGTAAAAAATGGGTCTGTTTTTCCGGTTCCACAAGAGTTGAATGAAGTTCCAGACGGGGAGCCTATTGCTGTTCTTCATAATGGAGAAATCCTAGCAATTTATCAACGACATCCAGAAAAACCACAGTTGATAAAACCAATTAAAGTATTAGTTAATAACCAAGAATTAAAATAGGTCCAAATAGGTTATACGAAAGTAGAAAAGGTGAAATAGAAGTGAAAACGATTCATATCACACACCCACATTCATTTAATCATACAGATTTACCACCAACTGTTTTAGCTTTGGGATATTTTGATGGTGTTCATTTAGGTCATCAAAAGGTTGTTGAAACTGCCAAAAAGGAAGCAAAGACACAAGGAATTGCTTGCGCTGTCATGACCTTTGATCCCCATCCATCAGTTGTCCTTAAAAAAGATGTTACACATGTGGAATATATTACGCCATTACATCATAAAGAAGAGTTATTTGAAGAAATGGATATTGATTTTTTATACATTGTGAATTTCTCATCAGAGTTTGCAAGTTTATCCCCACAACAATTTGTGGATCAATACATTTTTGGCCTGAATGTGAAGCATGTTGTCGCAGGATTTGATTTTACATTTGGACGATATGGAAAAGGAAAGATGGAAGCTCTTCCCGAACTTGCAAATGGACGATTCACTCAGACAACTGTCGAAAAATTAACCTTTAAGAATGAGAAGGTGAGCTCGACGGTTATTCGGGACTTGATTCAAAAAGGAGATGTGGATCAGCTTCCAAACGTTTTGGGCAGATTCTATACAGTTAAAGGAACCGTAGTTGATGGAGAAAAACGTGGAAGAACCATCGGCTTTCCGACAGCCAATGTAAAAGCGAGCGAGGATTATATAATTCCTAAAATGGGAGTCTATGCAGTTCGTTTAAAAGTAGGTTCAATATGGCATAATGGTGTTTGTAACCTTGGTGTTAAACCTACTTTCCATGAAAATGAGACAGTACCATCGATAGAAGTTCATTTGTTTGATTTTAATGAAGACATCTATAATAAAGAAGTTATTGTTGAATGGCATACAAGAATTCGTTCCGAAAGAAAGTTTCCTTCCATTGATGAATTAATCAAACAAATTGGACAAGATAAGGAACAAGCAAAGCAATACTTTGAGAAAATAGACGAACATACTTGCTTTTTATCATAAAAAGTTGTATTCTAGTTAAGTATGAAAAAGAACCATTGCGTGGCAGTTCGAATCACCAACGACTGCTAGGTAATTGGGGATACTATTTTAGGAGGTGAATAGGATGGCTATCACACAAGAGCGTAAGAACGAAATTATCAGCGAGTACAAAACTCACGAGAATGACACTGGTTCACCAGAGGTTCAAATCGCTGTCCTAACTGAGCAAATCAATAAGTTAAATGATCATTTACGTACACACAAGAAAGATCATCATTCACGTCGTGGTCTATTAAAGATGGTTGGTAAACGTCGTAATTTATTAACATATCTTCGTAATAAAGACGTAACTCGTTACCGTGAATTAATCAACAAGCTTGGACTACGTCGATAATCTACGAAAAAGCGGGAGCATTCCCGCTTTTTTATTAGGTTAAAAATGGAGGGATTTTTTTCCTTTCGATTCTACCAAATTTGTACAAAATTCACTTTACATATTGAACGAGTATTGATATGTTCGAATAAATTAGTTCATACTATCAATACATAATATACATTTGAATGTGATATAGAGAGGGGTACTATTATATGGAACAAGAAAAGCAAGTTTATTCCATGGACTGGGCCGGCAGACAACTGACCGTAGAAATTGGTCAATTAGCGAAACAAGCTAACGGAGCTGTATTAGTTCGCTACGGAGAAACGGCTGTCTTAAGTACAGCAACCGCATCAAAAGAGCCAAAACCATTAGATTTCTTTCCGCTTACTGTAAACTATGAAGAGCGATTATATGCAGTTGGAAAAATCCCTGGAGGATTTATTAAACGTGAAGGTAGACCAAGTGAAAAAGCAATTCTAGCAAGTCGATTAATAGACCGACCAATACGACCTTTATTTGCTGATGGGTTCAGAAACGAAGTTCAAGTTATCAGTATTGTAATGAGTGTAGACCAAGATTGTTCATCGGAAATGGCAGCAATGTTTGGTTCATCACTGGCGTTATCTGTTTCAGATATCCCGTTTGAAGGTCCAATTGCTGGAGTTACTGTTGGAAGAGTTGACAATCAATTTATCATTAACCCTTCAGTAAAAGAACAGGAAAAAAGTGATATCCATTTAGTTGTTGCTGGAACAAAAGATGCAATCAACATGGTAGAAGCAGGTGCTGATGAGGTCCCTGAAGAAGTGATGCTTGAAGCGATTATGTTTGGTCATGAGGAAATTAAACGTTTAATTGCATTCCAAGAAAAAATCGTTGCAGAAGTCGGTAAAGAAAAAATAGAGATTGTCCTTTTTGAGCTTGATTCAGAATTAGAAGCAGAAATTCGTGCAAAAGCTGAAGAGAACATTAACAAAGCTGTTCAAGTTGCTGAAAAACATGCAAGAGAAGAAGCGATTAATGAAGTGAAGGCAGCAATTGTTACCGAATACGAAGAAAAAGAAGCTGAAGAAGCGACTATTAAGCAAGTTAAGCAAATTTTAAATAAACTAGTGAAAGAAGAAGTTCGACGATTAATTACAGTTGAAAAAGTTCGTCCAGACGGAAGAAAGATTGATGAAATTCGTCCTCTTTCTTCAGAAGTAGGTTTACTGTCTCGTACCCATGGTTCAGGATTATTTACACGTGGACAAACCCAGGCATTAAGTATTTGTACCCTCGGTGCATTAGGAGACGTGCAAATTCTAGATGGATTGGGGATTGAAGAGACAAAACGCTTTATGCACCACTATAATTTCCCTCAGTTCAGTGTCGGTGAAACAGGACCAATGAGAGGTCCAGGACGCCGTGAGATTGGACATGGTGCATTAGGTGAACGCGCATTAGAACCTGTGATTCCATCCGAGAAGGATTTCCCATATACAATCCGTCTTGTTTCTGAAGTATTAGAATCAAACGGTTCTACTTCACAAGCAAGTATTTGTGCAAGTACATTAGCAATGATGGATGCGGGTGTACCAATTAAAGCTCCTGTAGCTGGAATCGCAATGGGACTTGTTCAATCAGGTGAACATTATACTGTGTTAACTGATATTCAAGGGATGGAAGATCATCTAGGTGACATGGACTTTAAGGTTGCGGGGACATCAAAAGGTGTTACAGCCCTCCAAATGGATATTAAAATTGAAGGTCTTTCTCGTGCAATTCTTGAAGAAGCATTACAACAAGCGAAAAAAGGTCGTATGCAGATTCTAGATTCCATGTTAGCAACATTAACAACACCAAGATCTGAGCTTTCTAAATATGCTCCAAAGATTTTAATTATGTCGATTAATCCAGATAAGATTCGTGATGTTATTGGACCAAGTGGTAAACAAATCAATAAGATCATTGATGAAACTGGCGTGAAAATTGATATTGAACAAGATGGTACAATCTTTATCTCTTCAGTTGATGAAGCAATGAATCAAAAAGCCAAGAAAATCATTGAAGATATTGTTCGTGAAGTAGAAGTTGGTCAAATGTACCTTGGTAAAGTAAAACGCATTGAAAAATTCGGTGCTTTTGTTGAAATTTTCAGTGGTAAAGACGGACTTGTTCATATTTCTGAGCTTGCTGAAGAGCGAGTTGGAAAAGTTGAGGATGTAGTCTCCATCGGCGATGAAATCCTTGTAAAAGTAACAGAAATTGATAAGCAAGGTCGTGTGAACCTTTCTAGAAAAGCCGTTTTACGTGAACAAAAGGAAAAAGAAAAACAACAACAATAATAAACTAATCTAAAGCCTGGTAAACCGGGCTTTTTAGGTTTTTAACGCAATGTTTCTACATAGTTTTTGGTGTCTAGTTCCAGGCGCCATCGGCTCTCTGGTCTAGCCAATCCCTTCTGAAGGTAAAGGGCACCTTCTGCCAGCGCTCGTCTTATGCTTGTCGCAGATGAACGGGCGCCTTACACTTTTCTTATTTTAAGTTCTACCTTGTCCCTCTTTTACATATTTTCTAGTAAAGAGGGGGATAGCTATGAAAAAACAATACATACAATTTTTTGTTTTTATATGCATTTTATTGATTTCCTTTGGTTCCTTACATAATCCGTTTACAAATGATTACGTCAAGGGATTAAAAGAGAGTGCTGATGCAATTCCGGTTAGTAGTAAAGGTGATCAGTTAATAAATGAAATTGAAAAAAAGGCGATCGAGTATAGCATTCCTGCAGAAGATGCTAAGATAGACCGTGTTTGGAAAGCAACACCAGGCTTGAATGGGCTTGAGGTGGATATCCAAGCTTCTTATGAAAAAATGAAAAAAGACGGTACCTTTAATGAAAACAAGCTCGTGTTTAAGCAGCTTTCACCAAAGGTTCATTTAGAGGATTTACCTTCCTCCGCAATTTATCGTGGTAATCCGAACAAACCGATTGTTTCATTTTTAATAAATGTCGCATGGGGAAATGAATATATTCCAGATATGCTTGAAACCCTAAAGAAACATAATGTAAAAGCAACTTTTTTCTTAGAAGGTAGATGGGTTAAAGAAAATCCGGATTTAGCAAAAATGATTGTAGATGCTGGGCATGAAGTAGGCAATCATTCTTATACTCATCCAGATATGAAAACATTATCATCTGAGCTTGTTAGAGAGCAATTAATTAAGACGAATCAGGTAATTGAGGCAGCAACAGGTAAAAAGCCGACCCTTTTTGCTCCTCCAAGCGGAAGCTACCGTGATGAAGTAGTTAAAATAGCAGATGAGCTAGGAATGAAAACCATCATGTGGAGTGTTGATACGATCGATTGGCAGCGTCCACAGCCACATGTATTAGTTCAAAGAGTAATGGGTAAAGTTCATCCCGGGGCTCTTGTTTTAATGCATCCGACATCACCAACGGCTCAAAGTCTTGAAAGATTAATTCTATCAATAAAACAAAAAGATCTTGTAATTGATAATGTTTCTACATTATTAAGTGAAGAACGTATTATACTAAAGAAAAAGTAACGTGTTGTTTTTAGAACAGGAGGATACAGCCTTGATCAAAAAATATACTTGTCAAAATGGTGTACGAATCGTATTAGAAAACATCCCAACTGTTCGATCAGTTGCTATAGGTGTCTGGATTGGGACGGGGTCACGTAATGAAAACCCGGAGATCAACGGAATTTCACATTTTCTAGAGCATATGTTTTTCAAAGGTACGAAAACAAGATCTGCGAGAGAAATTGCCGAGTCTTTTGATAGTATCGGTGGACAGGTAAATGCGTTCACATCAAAAGAATACACTTGTTATTATGCAAAGGTATTAGATGAGCATGCAAAATTTGCCCTAGATGTTCTTTCTGATATGTTTTTTAATTCTACTTTTGATGAAGAAGAATTAAAAAAAGAGAAAAATGTAGTTTTAGAAGAAATCAAAATGTATGAAGATACGCCCGATGATATCGTTCATGACTTATTAAGTAAAGCTAGCTATGAGAATCATCCATTAGGTTATCCAATTTTAGGTACGGAAGAAACTTTGGAAACTTTTAATGGGGATAAGCTTCGTCAATATATGAATGACATGTATAAACCAGATAATGTGGTCGTATCAATTGCTGGAAATATTAATGAAAATTTTATTTCAGAGGTTGAAGCTTACTTTGGTAGCTATTCTGGAAATCAAACGAAACATGAATTACAAAAACCTTCTTTTCATACAAATAAAATTACACGTAAAAAAGACACAGAACAAGCACACCTTTGCCTTGGTTTCAATGGCTTACAAATCGGGGATAAAGATGTCTATGACTTAATTGTGTTAAATAATATTCTTGGCGGTAGTATGAGTAGCCGTTTGTTCCAAGAAGTACGTGAGAAAAGAGGCCTTGCTTATTCTATATTCTCCTATCATTCATCTTATAAGGATACCGGTATGGTTACCATCTACGGGGGAACAGGAAGTAAACAACTTAATGTGTTATTTGAAACGATACAGGACACATTAGCTAAACTTAAAGCAGACGGTATTACCGAGAAAGAATTAAAAAACAGCAAAGAGCAAATGAAGGGTAGCCTTATGCTTGGTCTGGAAAGTACAAACAGCAGGATGAGTCGAAACGGGAAAAACGAATTATTATTAAAGGAACATAAGAATCTTGATCAAATTATAGACGAAATTAATGCAGTCAATGAGGATAGTGTGAATGCTATGGGAAAACGAGTTTTCACCGATGATTTTTCACTGGCGTTAATTAGTCCAACAGATGATTTACCATTAAAGCTTTCAAACTGATTTTGCTTCTAAAAAAATGGACTACTCCATAAACTGTATTAAGGACAGTGAAGGGGTGGTCTTTTTTGAGACTTAGTGAATTAAGTGGGAAAGAAATTGTCGATGTCAAACGTGCTGAGAGACTAGGTGTATTGGGTCAAACTGATTTAGAAATCGATGAAAGAACAGGTCAAATTAAAGCTCTTATTATTCCTTCTTTAAAATGGTTTGGTTTAAAAAAGCAAGGAAATGAAGTTCGAGTGTCTTGGCAGCATATTCGTAAAATCGGTACAGATATGATTATCATTGATATTCCAGATGAATATGGCTCAGAGGAAAATGAATAAAGAACAAATTAGCCCCACGGAAAATTTCCGTGGGTTTTTTTATTTTTGATAAAAATATTATTCTAAGCAAATTTTATCTTGTTCATTCACCTATTTCAGCAATGCCTCATAGTATGGTGGAGTAGATAAAATTATGGTGATTTTATTAAAGGTTTGGGGAGTCATCCCTCAAAAACTATAGGAAGAAGTTGAAGACCTGATGTGAGGCTTTTACTAACAAACTCACATTCATCCGAGTTTCATTTTTGGTAAAAGAAGGTGATAAAACGTATGTTAACCGATATGCATGTAGCAATCATTGGTGGAGATGCACGACAGTTAGAAGTGATTCGTAAACTAATTGAATTAGATGCAAGGCTTTCTTTAATTGGATTTGATCAATTAGATCACGGCTTTACTGGAGCTTCAAAAGAACGATTGGACGAAATCGACTTTAGAGATATAGATGCAATTATTTTACCAGTATCCGGAACAAACAGTGAAGGCGAAGTTGAAACGATTTTTTCAAATGAAACGGTCGTACTAACAGAAGAAATCCTTTCACAAACACCTGAGCACTGTGTCGTATATTCGGGAATTAGCAATTCGTATTTAGATGGAATCATTAATGCAACAAACCGAAATTTAGTACGTTTATTTGAAAGAGATGATGTGGCAATCTATAATTCCATTCCAACTGTTGAAGGTACAATCATGATGGTCATCCAACATACAGATATAACGATTCATAATTCAAATGTTGCGGTACTTGGACTTGGAAGAGTAGGAATGAGTGTGGCAAGAAGCTTTGCTGCATTAGGGGCACATGTAAAAGTAGGTGCCAGAAAAACAGAGCATATTGCGAGAATTTCTGAAATGGGTTTAACACCATTTCAGCTCTCTAATCTTTCTGAAGAGATTAAAGATATTGATGTTTGTATTAACACTGTCCCAAAATTAATTGTCACAGCAAATGTAATCTCAAAAATGCCTGCTCACACATTGATTGTTGATTTAGCCTCCAAACCAGGAGGGACTGATTTTAGATATGCAGAAAAAAGAGGTATTAAAGCATTATTAGCACCTGGCTTACCTGGTATTGTTGCACCTAAAACTGCCGGGCAAATCGTTGCGAATGTCTTATCTCAACTACTTCTTGAGTTATTACAACAAAGAGAGGAGAACGTATAATATGACTTCATTAAAAGGGAAAAGAATTGGATTTGGTTTAACGGGATCGCATTGTACGTATGATGCAGTATTTCCTGAAATTATAAGACTTGTAGATGAGGGGGCAGAAGTATTACCAGTCGTCTCTTGGACTGTTCAGTCGACCAATACACGTTTTGGGGAAGGTGCAGATTGGATTGAAAGAATTGAAAAAGCCACTGGTAATAAAGTGATTGATTCAATTGTAAAAGCAGAACCATTAGGACCTAAAATTCCTCTTGATTGCATGGTAATTGCACCGCTCACAGGGAATTCCATGAGTAAATTTGCAAACGCGTTAACAGATTCTCCTGTTCTAATGGCTGCGAAAGCCACATTGCGTAATCAAAGCCCAGTTGTTTTAGGAATTTCTACAAATGATGCTTTAGGCTTAAATGGTATTAACTTAATGAGACTAATGGCAACAAAAAATATTTATTTTATCCCATATGGTCAGGATGCACCAACGAAGAAACCTAATTCAATGGTTGCTCGTATGACCATGCTTCGCGACACTGTTGCAGCCGCAATTGAAGGAAAACAATTACAGCCAGTCATTGTTGAAAGGTTCCGTGACGACGAAAATTAATGAAATTTTCATACTAAAGGGGAAAGAATGAAAATTCTTCTCTCCTTTAGTACTTGTATGTGGTAAAATATAAATCATTAAACGTAAATTAGACGTTCTAGTAATACTAGGAAGGGGAATATCAAATGACAGTAGAAAAAGAATTACATGTTGCAGTTGTAGGTGCTACAGGTGCAGTAGGCATGCAAATGATTAAAACACTTGAAGAAACGAATTTTCCATTAACAAAACTAACTTTATTATCATCAGAACGTTCTGCTGGTAAAAAGATTACGTATAAGGGTAAAGAAGTAACTGTTGAGGTTGCAACACCAGAAAATTTCGAAGGTGTTGATATTGCTTTATTTAGTGCCGGTGGGGGCGTATCGAAAGAATTAGCTCCAGAAGCAGTAAAACGTGGTGCGATTGTAGTAGATAACACAAGTGCATTTAGAATGGATGAAAGTGTACCTCTTATTGTTCCAGAGGTAAATGAAAACGACCTTCTTAATCACAATGGCATTATCGCAAATCCAAACTGTTCAACTATTCAAATGGTTGTAGCCTTAGAGCCAATTCGTAAAGCCTATGGTTTATCAAAGGTTATTGTTTCAACCTATCAAGCAGTTTCAGGTTCTGGTGTAGCTGCAATCTCAGAAATGAATGAGCAGACAAAGGATATAATTGAAGGAAAAGAAATTACTCCACAGATTTTACCTGTAAAAGGTGACAATAAGCATTACCAAATCGCCTTTAATGCAATTCCACAAATCGATAAATTCGAAGATAATGGTTTCACTTTTGAAGAAATGAAAATGATAAATGAAACGAAGAAGATTATGCATTTACCGGATCTTCATGTTGCTGCAACCTGTGTTCGTTTACCGGTTGAAACTGGACATTCTGAATCTGTTTATTTTGAAACGGCTCAAAGTGGAGTTTCTGCACAGGAAGTTAAAGATTTATTAGCATCTGCACCAGGAATTGTATTAGAGGATAATCCGGCAGAGCAAGTATATCCAATGCCAATTCATGCAGTCGGTAAAAAAGATGTTTTCGTAGGAAGAATCAGAAAAGACTTAGACCAAGATAATGGATTCCACATGTGGGTAGTATCTGACAACCTGTTAAAAGGTGCTGCATGGAACTCCGTACAAATTGCAGGCAGTCTATTAAAGCTAGGCTTAGTTGCAAAATAATCGTTTCAACCAAACATGAGGTGGTTTCATGAATATCGTTGTACAAAAATTTGGCGGAACCTCAGTTCGAGATGAAGAATCTCGAGAAAGAGCAAGAACACATATTGAAAGTGCTGTGTCAGACGGATATAAAGTAGTTGTCGTTGTTTCAGCTATGGGGCGCATGGGTGACCCTTATGCAACAGATACACTATTAAGCCTAGTGGGGGATCAAAACTCTAAGCTTAGCAATAGGGAAATGGATATGCTAGTATCCTGCGGTGAGATTATTTCCAGTGTTGTTTTCACAAATATGATAAATAAGTCCGGAATCACTGCAGCTGCCTTAAACGGTGGTCAGGCTGGATTCCGTACAAATAATGATCATTCAAATGCTAGAATTACTGAAATGAAGTGCGATAGATTACTCCAAACTCTTGAGGACCATGATGTTGTAGTAGTCACTGGTTTTCAAGGCATCTCTAAAATTGGAGATATTACAACCCTAGGTAGAGGTGGTAGTGATACATCTGCAGCTGCTCTTGGTGTTGCTCTTCAAGCTGAATGGATTGATATTTTTACAGATGTAGAAGGTGTCATGACTGCTGACCCTCGCATTGTGGGAGATGCAAAGCCGTTATCTGTAGTCACATATAATGAAATTGTAAACATGGCATATCAGGGGGCTAAAGTCATTCATCCACGTGCGGTTGAAATTGCGATGGAGGCAAAGGTACCGATTAGGGTGCGTTCAACTTACAGTGATGCGCCAGGTACACTTGTGACAACAATTGAAAAACGCAAGAATGTCGAGGTCAAGGAAAGATTAATCACGGGGATTGCTCATGTGACAAATGTTACGCAATTAAAGGTTCAAGCCAAAAAAGGCCAATACAATCTTCAAACAGAAGTATTTAAGGCCATGGCAAATGAAAAAATTAGTGTAGATTTCTTTAATATCACGCCAAATGGAGTGGTCTATACCGTTTCAGGGGAAATGACGACACGTGCTGTAAATAAACTGAAAGAAATGGGATATGAACCCGTAGTAACTGAAAAATGTGCAAAGGTTGCAACCGTTGGAGCCGGAATGAACGGAGTTCCTGGAGTAACTGCTCGTATTGTAACTGCACTTTCGGAAAAAGGAATTCAAATCCTACAATCTGCAGATAGTCTTTCAACGATTTGGGTCCTAGTAAAAGAATCCGAAATGAAGGAAGCGATTAATGCTCTTCATAAGGCATTCCATTTATCCGATGGACCTGTTGGGGCAGAAGTGGTAGACTATTAAATGGATGTGTAAGGGAGCCGCTGTAAAGAGGTGTCCCTTTCTTCATCAATATAGATAATTTTAAAAATATTATGGAGCAAGCCTAGGTGCTTTTTTATAGAAATGCCGGGCGTAATTGATGGGAGTAGGTGTAAAAGCATGATTGATTTTGGAAGAATCTCTACGGCGATGGTGACACCATTTGATAATAAAGGAAACATTGATTTCGGTAAAACAACTCAGTTGATTAATTATTTATTAAGCAATGGTACAGAATCACTGGTTGTAGCAGGGACAACAGGTGAATCTCCCACATTATCATCTGAGGAAAAAGTGGCGCTTTTTCGTCATGTTGTAAAAGTAGTTGATAGTCGAGTACCGGTCATTGCAGGAACGGGGAGTAATAATACGTACGCATCAATAGAGCTTACTAAAAAAGCAGAAGAAGCTGGTGTTGACGGAATTATGCTTGTAGTACCGTACTATAACAAGCCAAATCAAGAAGGTCTTTATCAGCATTTTAAAACAATTGCTGAAAGTACAAATCTACCGGTAATGCTATATAATATTCCGGGAAGATCGGTTATTAATATGTCAGTTGAAACCATTATTAAATTATCTAAGATTTCCAATATCGTTGCTGTAAAAGAAGCGAGCGGAAGCTTAGAGGCTATGACGGAAATCGTTGCAAATACCGATGAAAACTTCGAAGTTTACAGTGGAGATGATGGCATTACAATACCAGCACTTTCAATTGGTGCAAAAGGTGTTGTGTCGGTTGCTTCCCATGTAATTGGCAATGAAATGCAGCAAATGGTGAAAGCATTTTTAGCGGGGAATATTTCGGAAGCCGCTAGCATGCATCAGAAGCTATTACCAATCATGAAGGGATTATTTACTGCTCCAAATCCTGTACCTGTAAAAACAGCTCTTCAAATAAAGGGACTAGATGTTGGTTCTGTTCGCTTGCCGCTTGTTCCGTTAAACGAGCAAGAACGAATTCAATTATCAAATTTAATTTCAAATTAATAGCGCAAATATTAAAAAGTCAATCATACGGTTGACTTTTTTTCTTTCGCCCATATTACCATATTATAGAATGAAAAGGGGGCATGTGTTTATACTAAAGGGTAAACGGGTTGAAAGGAGATTACGATGAGTAATAATCAATACATAAATGAAGAACAACCACAAGGGGATCAAGATAAAAACGAATCAAAGAATTCATCATTAGTAGAAAAAATACAACAATTAGGGCAAACGAATGTGCCCCAAATGTCAAATGACAGTAAAATTCATTGTCTGACAATTGTTGGCCAAATAGAAGGTCATATTCAATTGCCACCGCAAAATAAAACGACTAAATACGAACATGTGATACCGCAAATCGTGGCGATTGAACAAAATCCCAAAATTGAAGGTCTACTCGTTGTTTTAAATACAGTTGGAGGAGATGTAGAGGCAGGACTTGCCATTTCTGAAATGCTTGCATCACTCTCTAAACCAACTGTTTCGATTGTTTTAGGAGGGGGACATTCGATTGGTGTACCAATTGCCGTGGCCTGCGATTATTCTTTTGTAGCTGAAACGGCTACAATGACAATTCATCCGGTTAGACTGACAGGTCTTGTTATTGGAGTGCCGGCAACGTTTGAATATCTTGATAAAATGCAGGAACGTGTTGTAAATTTTGTCACGAGTCATTCAAATATTTCTGAAGAAAAATTCAAGGAATTGATGTTTTCAAAAGGCAATTTAACAAGAGATATCGGGACGAATGTCATTGGTTCGGACGCAGTTGAATATGGACTTATTGATGAGATTGGTGGGATTGGTCAAGCAATAAAAAAGTTAAATGAGTTAATTGATGAGAACAATTTATCTGATGAAAGTGAGCAGATGATTCAATGATTTTATATACGATGATGCCACATGAGCTAATTTACCCACAGACAGAAATGGAAAATAGCAATTTGAAATATATCGATGTAAATGGTGTTTCATTAGCTGTTAGCGACTCCCAAGATGGTGAATACACAATTGAAAGAGTCATGAGCACAGATCCTCAGCACTTTCTTGATGGAAGATATTCACCTGGACAGAAAATAAGACTTTGAGACAATTTGGTTTAAACTTATTCATTATAAAGTTAAAGCCTCCGGCGGAGACATGCGATTTTCAAGGAAACTTTTCGAGCTTGCTCGAAAAAATCTGGGCGCAAATGCGCCTTAGCGCATTTGATTGTGCTATAATTTAATTAGATTTTCATTACATAGGCAGCCATAATATGGCTGCTTTCCTTTATTGATAGGTAGAGTAGGTGTAGTATGGCAAAACGAAAACGTAGACAGTCGAAGCGAAAAGATGAATGGAAAAAAACACTTAAATTTGAATTGCTAGGATTATTATTGCTAGCTTTGGCATGTATAGGGTTAGCTAGACTTGGAACAGTGGGGACGAGCCTAGTCTATTTATTTCGATTTTTCCTTGGAAATTGGGACATTCTTGGATTAATCGGGCTATTGCTCGTTTCACTTTATATCATTTGGAACCGCACATGGCCAAGAATCATTACTAGGCAATTAATTGGAGTCTATTTAATTATTTGCGCTATGTTGCTATTAAGTCATATTCCATTATTTAATTTGCAAACCAATGAAGGTAAATTCACTGACCCTAGTGTAATCAAAAATACTTGGAGTATGTTTTGGGACGTTGTGAAAGGCAATACGAGTACGACAGATCTAGGCGGAGGAATGATCGGTTCGATCCTATTTGCTGCTTCGTATTTCTTATTTGATGAAACAGGAACAAAAATTATTTCCGTCTTTTTAATTGTAATTGGTGGTGTACTTGTTACCGGTAAATCGCTCCATGATACGATTGCGAAAATCTTTAGTCCTGCTGTTACATTTTGTAAGAATCAATGGATAGCATTTATAGATGATATAAGAAATTGGTCGCAGCAACGCAAAAATCAGCCTAAAAAAGAAAAACGAAAGAAAAAGAAAGAGACACAGGAACAAGAGGTTCATACTTCACAAGTAGACTCAATCGAAGAAGACCCTGTCGAGATCCCAATTGAGCCGATTATCTCGAACTTTGCAGATAAGGCATATACAAAAGAACACGAGATTCATCACGAAAAACATGGGCAAAAACATCAGACAAATGACGATGACCATGATGAAAAAATGCCAATCACCTTTACAGAAGGTGAAGTCGAAAATGTAGATTATGAATTACCACCAATTGAACTTCTTCATCCTCCAAAACAAACAAGTCAAAGTGCGGAGCATGAAAATATTTATGAAAATGCTAGAAAACTAGAAAAAACATTTCATAGCTTTGGTGTTAAGGCAAAGGTGACAAAAGTTCACCTCGGCCCAGCTGTGACAAAATATGAGGTCTACCCAGACGTTGGGGTAAAAGTAAGTAAAATCGTTAATTTAAGTGATGACTTGGCACTTGCATTAGCAGCAAAAGATATTCGGATTGAAGCCCCAATCCCCGGTAAATCAGCAGTTGGAATCGAGGTTCCTAATTCCGAAATTGCAGTTGTATCACTACGTGAGGTCCTAGAGGATAGTGAACCTCAGCGTTCGGATTCTAAGCTATTAATTGGGCTAGGCCGTGACATTTCGGGTGAGGCTAAATTTGCCGAGCTAAATAAAATGCCTCACTTATTAGTTGCTGGTGCTACCGGTAGTGGTAAGAGTGTATGTATTAATGGCATTATTACAAGTGTACTGATGAGGGCAAAACCTCATGAAGTGAAAATGATGATGATTGACCCAAAAATGGTTGAATTAAATGTGTATAACGGAATCCCACATTTATTAGCGCCGGTCGTGACGGATCCTAAAAAAGCATCACAAGCTCTTAAAAAAGTCGTTAATGAAATGGAACGTAGATATGAATTATTTGCACATACCCATACAAGAAATATCGAGGGCTACAATGAATATATTCGCCGTCATAATAGTGAGGAAGAGGCGAAACAGCCTACTATTCCATACATTATAGTGATTGTAGATGAGTTAGCAGATTTAATGATGGTAGCATCATCAGATGTTGAGGATTCTATTACACGTTTAGCACAGATGGCTCGTGCTGCTGGAATTCACTTAATTATCGCAACCCAACGACCTTCAGTAGATGTTATCACTGGGGTTATTAAAGCAAATATTCCATCACGAATTGCTTTTAGTGTTTCTTCACAAACAGATTCTAGGACAATCCTAGATATGGGTGGAGCAGAAAAGTTATTAGGACGTGGTGATATGCTCTTTTTACCTGTAGGAGCTTCAAAACCTGTCCGTGTACAGGGTGCGTTTTTATCAGATGATGAGGTTGAAGAGATCGTTAATTTTGTCATTTCTCAACAAAAAGCACAATATCAAGAAGAAATGATTCCGACGGATACGGTTGAAACGACTGAGGAAGTGGATGATGAATTATATGACGATGCTGTACAACTTGTAATCGAAATGCAAACAGCTTCCGTATCGATGCTTCAACGAAGATTTAGAATTGGATATACGAGAGCTGCTAGACTAATTGATGCGATGGAATTAAGAGGTGTAGTTGGTCCGTATGAGGGCAGCAAACCAAGGGTAGTTCTTGTTTCAGCCAAAAATGAAGATGTTGGCAGTTAATCTATTCAAACAAAGAAGGGCAAATGCTCTTCTTTTTTTTCGACAAATTACGCAATTCTTATTTATTTCTTTTAGAAAAAATGATATAGTTATTTCGGATTAATATCGGTCTAACATCAGAGGTCTGATGACTATACATAAAACTGGGGGAACTGAAGATGACTATCAAGTTAGATAATCGACCATTGTACTTGCAAGTGATAGACCATATCAGACTTGATATCGACAACGGAGTCTACAAAGAAAAGGAAAAACTACCATCGGAATTTCTCCTAGCAAAACAATTAGGTGTAAGTAGAGCAACATTAAGAGAAGCATTACGAATTCTTGAAGAAGAAAATGTCATTATTAGAAGACATGGCGTTGGAACCTTTGTTAATGCAAAACCTCTTTTTAATTCTGGAATTGAGCAAATAAGCAGTATTACAGATATGATCATACAAGCAGGGATGTCACCTGGAACTATTTTTTTATCAAAAACAGTAAAAGGACCAACTGACGGTGATATAAAGGGCTTTAGTTGTTTAGAAAATGAGGAAGTAACTGTGATTGAACGAGTGCGTACTGCCAATGGTGAGCCTGTTGTATATTGTATCGATAAAATACTAAGTAAAAATTTACCTTCAAGTTATTCACACGAAGAAT
The DNA here is from genome assembly GCF_036962685.1 of Bacillus sp. JJ1566. Taxonomy (NCBI): domain Bacteria; kingdom Bacillati; phylum Bacillota; class Bacilli; order Caryophanales; family Bacillaceae; genus Bacillus; species Bacillus sp. JJ1566. The sequence goes on from NZ_JBALOP010000002.1 coordinate 281,369, forward strand.
CAATTTTTGAATTATTAGAGAAAAAAGCGGGAAGAAGAATTACGTATGCGGTGACTTATATAGAACCAATTGGGTATCACGAGACCATTTCCCCTATTTTAAATTGTGATCCGGAAACAGCTCTTTTACTTTTAAAACAAATGCATTATGACGAAAATGATGAACCTGTATTATTTTCACAAAATTATTTTAGAGCGGATAAATTTTCCTTCCATGTAGTTAGAAAACGTGTATTATAAGCTGGAAAAAATACACACTTTAAGGAGGTGAATAAGTAGTCCGTTACTTACAAATATTTAAAAGTAAGGATTTGTATTAATAAAAATTTTTTGGGGGTCATCTTATGTTTAAACAGAAAGCTGGTTTTGGTCTTGCATTTTTACTTGCAGCTGGAACATTGTTAGGTGCATGTGGAACTGCAGACGAAGAAGGAACAGGTAAAGGAAATGGCGAAGGTGCTGGCCTAAAAGTAGGTATGGTTACTGATGCTGGTACAATTGATGATAAATCATTTAACCAAGGTACATGGGAAGGAATTTTGGCTGCTAAAGACGAATATGGTATTCAAGAGAAATATCTCAGACCAGCTGGTGAAATCGAAGCAGAATATTTAAAAGAGATTGGGAATCTTTATGATGCTGGCTACAAGTTCATGTTAACACCTGGTTTTAAATTTGAAACGGCTATACATCAAGCACAATCAAAATACGAGGATGCGAAATTTGTCATTATTGATGGTTATCCGCATAAAGGTGATTTTGTAGAAGATATAGCTGATAACACTGTTGCTGTATTCTTTGCAGAGCACGAATCAGGTTTCTTAGCAGGTGTTGCTACGGCTCTTGAAATTAAAGACGGAGAAGCTGGATTTATTGGTGGTATGGAGATCCCAGCTGTACAAAAATTTAACTGGGGCTTCCAGCAAGGTGTAGCTTATGCAAATGAGAATTTAGGAACAAATCTAGGTCTTAAAGAACAAAACGTAGTTTACCAAGGTACGTTCACAGATTCTGCAGCTGGTGGACAAATTGCAGCTTCAATGTATGATCGCGGTGTGAAAGTAATCTTTGTCGCTGCTGGTGGTGTAGGTGTTGGAGCAATTAATGAAGGAAAAACTCGTGCAAGTAATGGTGAAGATGTTTGGGTTGTAGGTGTCGACGTTGACCAGTACGCTGATGGAATATATGATGAGGCGAACAATAAATCGGTTATCTTGACTTCTGCAATGAAGAAAATTAAACATGCGGCACAAGAACTAATCAAACAAGAGATTGATGGAACATTCCCTGGTGGAAAATTGATTACTTATGATGCAACAAATGATGGCGTTGGCCTTCCGGATGAGAATCCAAATTTAAGTGATGAAACTGTTAACACAGTAAAAGAAGTTTTTGAAAAGATTAAATCAGGTGAAATCAAAGTCTCTGCTGAAAAAGGGAACTTAATCAAGTAATACATTTGCTGATATAGAGACGGTTTCATCCGTCTCTTCTTTAATGTAAACGTAAGAAGTAGAGGTAACACATGTTTTGGGTGCGATTAGGGGACTCCTAAATAATAAGGAATTGAGGTCAAGAAAAAGGTGAGTGCTACTATGGAATATGTTGTGGAAATGCTGAATATCAGGAAAGAATTCCCAGGTATTGTAGCGAATGATAATATCACTCTTACTTTAAGAAAAGGTGAGATACACGCTCTACTTGGTGAAAATGGGGCAGGAAAATCCACGCTCATGGGTGTTTTATTTGGTATGTACCAGCCTGAGCAAGGAATGATTAAAGTAAATGGAGAACAGGTACATATTTCCAACCCTAATGTGGCAAATCGACTGGGGATTGGTATGGTACACCAACACTTTAAACTAGTCGATAATTTTACGGTTACTGAAAATATCATTTTAGGAAGTGAACCTTTAAAGGGTGGAGTTGTACTGGATGTAAATAGTGCTGCAAAGCGAATTGAAGAATTATCTAAGTATTATGGACTCAATGTTGACCCACATGCAAAAATAGAAGATATTTCGGTTGGCATGCAGCAACGGGTTGAGATAATGAAAATGCTTTTCCGAGAGGCTGATGTGCTTATTTTTGATGAGCCAACAGCTGTGTTAACACCAACTGAAATAGATGAATTAATGAAGATTATGAAGAATTTAATTAAAGAAGGAAAGTCCATCATCATCATTACACATAAATTGAAGGAAATTAAAGCTGTTGCAGATCGCTGTACAGTTATTCGTCGTGGTAAATACATAGGAACAGTGAACGTAGCTGAATCAAGTGAAGCAAGCTTAGCGGAGATGATGGTTGGCCGACATGTTTCCTTTAATGTAGATAAAGAAGAAAGTAAACCAGGTGAAGTGGTATTAGATATAGATTCCCTTTCTGTAAAAAATAATCGAAAGGTTATGGGATTAAAGAACTTTTCTCTAACTGTACGAAAAGGGGAAATTGTGGGTATTGCAGGCGTCGAAGGTAATGGTCAATCTGAGTTAGTAGAAGCCATCACTGGTCTTCGTAAAGCTGAGTCAGGAAAAATTATGTTAAACGGTGAGGATATAACTACACTACCTGTGCGTCAACGTATTGAAAAAGGAATTGCGCACATACCTGAGGATAGACAAAAACGAGGTCTTGTTTTAGATTACACTTTACAGTCCAACATGGTATTAGAGGTTTATAACAAACCACCGTTTGCAAAGCATGGCCTTTTAAATATATCTGCAATGAAAGAATATGCAAAGAAAATTTTAGAAAATTTTGATGTTCGGTCAGGCGAAGGGGAAACTTCCATTGCAAGAACCTTATCAGGAGGTAACCAGCAAAAAGCAATTGTTGGACGCGAGCTCGAATTAGATCCCGAATTGCTCGTAGCTGTTCAACCAACAAGAGGCCTTGATGTTGGTTCAATAGAGTATATCCATAAACGATTAATTGAGCACCGTGATAAAGGAAAAGCAGTACTTTTAATCTCGCTGGAACTTGATGAAGTATTGCAGCTATCTGACCGGATTGCCATCGTCAACAACGGCGAACTTATTGGCGTTGTTAATGCCTCTGAAACAAATGAAAATGAGGTTGGCCTCATGATGGCGGGTGTAGGTAAGGAGAGAAGTGTATGAGAACTACAATCATTTCATTAATTGCAGTCCTTTTTGGTCTAATCGCTGGCGGAATTTTGATGCTCTTTATCGGAAGCAATCCTTTTGAAGGGTATCTCTATTTGTTCCAAGGTGGTTTGAAAAACATTTCAAGAATTGGAGATACATTAGCAACAGCTACTCCATTAATATTTACTGGTTTATCAGTTGCCTTTGCTTTCCGTACAGGATTATTTAATATTGGGGCATCTGGTCAGATGTTAATCGGAGGTTTACTTGCAACTGCCGTCGGTTTAACATTTGAATGGTCAAGACCAATCCTTTTACTCGTTATGATTCTAGTAGGATTTCTTGGAGGAGCTCTTTGGGCATTTATTCCAGGTTTGCTTAAAGCAAGATTTAATGTACATGAAGTGGTTTCAACAATTATGATGAACTGGGTAGCTTATTGGACTGTATATTATGTCGTGCCAGGTTATTTTAAAGGTGAATTCCTTGAGACAGAATCAAGAAAATTACCAGATGAAGCAACATTAAGAGCACCTTTTTTAACAGAAATGTTCCAGGGCTCTTATATTAACTTAGGCTTATTTTTAGGTGTTATCGCTGTTATAGTCATTGGATTTATTATCAATAAAACAACGTTAGGGTTTGAATTAAAAGCGGTTGGTTTTAACCGTCATGCTGCAGAATATGCTGGGATGCGTGTAAACACTAATATTGTGCTATCGATGCTAATTTCCGGAGGTTTAGCTGGTCTTGCTGGAGTAGCAATGTACACAGGGAATGCAAGTACTATGCAAATTGGAAACCTACCATCTCAAGGTTTTGATGGTATTGCGGTAGCTCTATTAGGAGCAAATAGTCCAATTGGTGTCTTCTTTGCAGCAGTATTTTTCGGGATACTCTATTCTGGAACTGGATTTATGAATGCGATGACGGAAATTCCGCCGGAGATTGCAAATACTATTATTGCTATCATTATCTATTTCGCAGCTACGAGTATTTTAATTGAACGTTTAATAAATAAGTTCAAAAGACGTCGAACTGACAGCTCTTCTGTAAAAAAGGAGGAAGCGTAAAATGTGGGCTATAATTGAACAAATCTTTCCATATGCAATTGTTTTTACCATTCCTCTTCTAATAACAGCGCTTGGAGGCTTATTCAGCGAACGAAGTGGTGTCGTTAATATCGGTTTGGACGGTCTGATGATTTTTGGAGCTTTTGCAGGATCACTCACAATCCATTTTCTTCAAGGAACAATGTCAAATAATAATTTGGTATTATGGATTGGGTTAATAGTAGCGGCAATTGTTGGTATAATCTTTTCTCTATTACATGCATTCGCTAGTATCAACTTAAACGCCAACCAAATTATTAGTGGTACTGCAATCAATATGATTGCCGGTGCACTAACTGTTTTCTTAGCAAGAAATATAACTGGTAGTGGAAATATCCGTATTACAAGTGGTTTTTCGCCAACAGATATTCCTATACTTTCTTCTATTCCAGTTATTGGGGATTTGTTTTTTACAAAAACATATCCAACTACATGGTTTATTTTACTTGTTTTATTTATTAGTGCATTCGTATTATATAAAACAAAAACAGGACTACGCTTACGTTCTTGTGGCGAATTTCCTCAAGCAGCGGAGGCGGCTGGTGTTAATGTAAGACGTATTCGCTACCTTGGGGTCATGCTTTCCGGGGCATTTGCTGGTTTAGGTGGAGCAATTATCATTGTTACGTATGCAGGGGAATTCACTGGTAATGTTTCAGGATTAGGGTTCTTGGCGCTTGCTGCTTTAATCTTCGGACAATGGAAACCACTGGGTATTTTAGGTGCTACATTGTTCTTTGGTTTTGCAAGTACTGTTGCTAACGTTTCACAGGTTATCCCAGAGCTTGCTGTTGTTCCACCAATCCTTTTGAAGATTTTCCCTTATGTGGTAACTTTAATTGCATTGGTTCTATTCTCTAAATCTTCTCAAGCACCAAAGGCAGCTGGAGAACCATTTGATTCAGGGAAACGATAAGTTTATATTTATTAAAAGGAATGGCAGAGGTGTCATTCCTTTTTTAAACCGAAATTGGGAGGATAATGATGAGCAAAAAAGAAAAGTTTTGGGGGATTATCTGCCTTTTGTTAGTGCTTTTAGCTTATACCATTCCATATGTTTTTTTATCAGATGTGGCCGCATGGTATGGTAGCTTTCTGTTGTGGGTTGTTTTAGCTTTAGTGATTATCTTAATAAATTATATACTAACAAGAAACTGGAGGTGAGAATTGAATGAGTTCAACAATTGTTTGGTGGGGAATCGTTATTTATATCGTTGCTTCATTATATATCGCCTATTTATCAAGAAGCGAAAAGCAAGTAAATATGGAAGGCTACTTTTTAGGCAATCGAAAAATGAACGGTTTTGTTTCTGCTCTAAGCTATAGTGCGACCACTTATAGTGCTTTTATGATGGTCGGATTAGCGGGATTAACCTATCGTGGTGGTGTAGGTGCACTTGGTTTTGAAATAATTTATTTTATGGGAGTATCTCTTGTTGCTTTTTTTGGACCGCGTTTTTGGATTGTCGGAAAAAAGTACGGGTATGTGACGCCATCTGAGATGTTAGGAGATCGTTACGATGATAAAAGGGTAGCTGCGATTATCTCTATTTCAAGCTGTTTATTTCTAATTCCATATAGCGCTGTTCAGTTAGCAGGTGTTGGCTACTTACTAGAAGGAATGACTGATGGTGGGATTAGCTTTACGACCGGCGCAATTTTAGCAACTGTGTTGGCAATTGTTTTTACATATATTTCAGGTATTCGTTCAGTCATGTGGACGGATTCCTTACAAGCCTTAGTGATGATTATTTCGTCGACACTTGTGGTTATTGTACTTGTAAATGCGTTAGGTGGTTTTGGTAGCTTCTTCAATGAATTGCGGACAAGCCATCCAGATTCATTAACCGTTCCAGGAAATGGTTTTTTCAGTTTTCCAACCTTTTTATCATTAACCATTCCTTGGATTTTCTTTAGCCTTTCTAATCCGCAGGTAAGCCAGCGTTTATATATGCCTTCATCTTTAGGAAGTCTGCGAAAAATGTTAATGGGCTTCCTTGTGTTTGGCTTTGTTTACACAATTGTTTCTGTTATGTGGGGATATTCAGCACTTTTATTATTCCCAGGGCTTGAAAATCCCGATGTAGCAACACCAAGCCTGCTATCATCCAATCATGTTCCAGTAGCATTAGGTGTAATCGTAATGGTTTCAATAATGGCTGCTGCTATTTCCACGATTGATTCGATTTTATTAACCCTTTCCTCTCTTTTTGCAAGAGATGTGTATGGAATATCATCAAAAGGTAAGGACGAGCTGAAGCAATTAAAAATTGGAAAATTTGTTATTCCAATCATTGCAATTCTTGCTTACGGATTTGCAGAATTGCAATTAGATTTAATTGCAGTTCTTTCAGTTGCATCATCTGCAGGGTTAATTGTTGTAGTTCCTGCTATTATCGGTACATTTTTTTGGAAAAGAGGCACGGCAGCCGGGGTTATGTCGAGCGTTATCATAAGCGGAATTTTAGTGATTGTATTAGAAGCTATGAAATTAAAACCATTTGGGTATGGATCTGGTGTTTGGGGATTACTTCTTTCTATTGTGCTGTTTGTGGGGGTAAGTCTGGCAACAAGGCCTCCTGAAAAGAAAGCCAATGAGTTTTTATCCTATTTAAAAAGTGAGCTTGCAAAAAATCAATAAATGTATAAAAACAAACCAGCAAAGTTTCTGGTTTGTTTTTCTTTTTCAGGAAAACTTAGGTGCAAAACTTGAAATTATTGCTAATCTGAGGTTATAGTGTTTTTAAGATTAAATAAACGGCTTTAGTTGAAAAATAGCCATATAGGTTTTGGCTATGACCAAAAAAGGAGGCTATGTTTGGATGTTTTTATTGGATGATAAAGAGCATAAATTAAATGGGTTGACACTCCATACGATTAAAACAGATAAATTTAAAACCAATACCATTGTACTTAGAATGAAAGCCCCGCTTGAGGAGGAATATGTGACGCAAAGGGCATTGCTCCCATATGTCTTGCAAAGTGAAACACCTAGCTATCCCTCGACAACAAGTTTTCGTTCTTATTTAGATGAATTATATGGAGCAGCGCTTTATGTCGATTTAGCTAAAAAAGGTGAAAATCACATTATTTCTTTTTTTGTTGAAATTGCAAATGAACTATTTTTAAAAGACCAAACACCTTTACTTGATAAAGGAATTGCTTTGCTACAGGAGATGGTGCTTTCACCAATTTCAGAAAATGGGGCTTTTAAGAGTTCAATCGTTGAAAAAGAGAAACGTAGCCTTAGACAGAGAATTCAAGCTGTTAATGATGATAAAATGAGGTATTCGAATTTACGATTAGTTGAGGAAATGTGTAAAGATGAACCTTATCATCTCCACGTCAATGGAAGAATTGAAGACATTGATCGCATATCAGCTGAATCATTATATAAATATTATCAGAAAGTCCTGGCAGAAGACGAGATTGACCTTTATATTATTGGCAATATCGATCCTGAAAAGGTAAAGGATTCTGTTTCATCTACTTTTGTATTTACTGATCGAAGCAAGCGTGAACATACAGAAACTAAATCAAAACAGATTGAAAAAGCAAATGAGGTCATTGAAAAGCAAGATGTTAAACAAGGAAAGCTTAATATTGGCTACAGAACAAATATAACCTATAGTGATTCCGATTATGATGCCCTCCAAGTGTTTAATGGGATTTTCGGTGGGTTCTCGCATTCGAAATTGTTTATTAATGTACGTGAAAAAGAAAGCTTGGCCTATTATGCAGCTTCAAGAGTAGAAAGTCATAAGGGCTTATTAATGGTGATGTCTGGAATCGATGTAAATAATTATGACCGGGCTGTAACTATTATCAAGGAACAAATGCAAGCCATGATTGATGGTGATTTCACAGACGATATCATCGTTCAAACAAAAGCTGTTATTCGCAATCAACTACTTGAAACAATTGATACGTCTCGGGGAATTGCAGAGGTTTTATATCATAATGTTATTTCTCCAAAACCGAGAAAGCTCGAAGATTGGATTGCTGGAATTGAATCAGTAACGAAGGAGGAAGTAGTCAATGTTGCTAAGAAAATTGAACTTGATACTATCTACTTCCTTACAGGATTGGAGGCTGGTCAGTAATGGAAAAAATCACATTTGATCAACTTCAAGAAGTACTTTATCATGAAAAGCTTGAAAATGGCCTAAATGTTTATATCCTTCCAAAAAAGGGATTTAATAAAACGTACGCTACGTTTACAACGAATTATGGATCTGTGGATAATCAATTTGTACCATTAGGCAAGGATGATTTCGTTCATGTACCTGATGGGATTGCGCATTTTTTAGAGCATAAGCTTTTTGAAAAAGAAGACGGTGATGTATTTCAGGATTTTAGTAAACAGGGTGCATCAGCAAATGCGTTTACTTCATTTACAAGGACTGCCTATCTTTTTTCAAGTACCTCCAATGTAGAATTGAATCTTAAAACATTGATTGACTTTGTTCAAAGTCCTTATTTTACCGAAAAGACAGTGGAAAAAGAAAAAGGGATCATTGGTCAAGAAATTACGATGTACGATGACAATCCTGATTGGAGACTGTATTTCGGTGTCATTGAAAATATGTATAAAAATCATCCTGTTCGAATCGACATCGCAGGAACGATTGATTCCATCGCCAAAATAACAAAGGATATGCTATACGAATGCTACGAAACCTTCTATCATCCGAGCAATATGGTATTATTTGTTGTGGGACCGATTGATCCGGAAAAAATAATGGAGCAAATACGTTCAAACCAAGCACAAAAGGACTATCAAGATCAGCCAGAAGTCAAACGCCATTTTGAAGATGAACCAATCGAAGTAAATGAAAAGAAGAAAGTTCTTGAAATGAATGTTCAATCCTCAAAATGTATGGTAGGGGTAAAAGCCTTAAACCCGACACGTAAAGGCGATGAATTGCTGAAACAAGAATTGTCAATGACAATCATTCTAGATTGGCTATTTGGAAAAAGCTCAAAGCATTATCAGGCACTTTATGATGAAGGCTTAATTGATGATACTTTTACGTATGATTATACGGAAGAACAAGGTTTTGGTTTTGCCATTGTTGGTGGAGACACTTCTAACCCTGATGAATTATCATCTAAAGTAAGAAATATTATGCTTTCAAGTAAAAACCAAGGGATTACGTCAGAAGAATTAGAGCGTGTGAAAAAGAAAAAGATTGGGGCATTTTTACGCTCACTAAATTCACCCGATTATATTGCAAATCAATTTACAAGGTATGCATTTAATGATATGAATTTATTCGATGTTGTTCCAATGATGGAAAGTCTAACAGTAGACAATATTACAAACACTGTGAATGAATTCTTTGATGAAATTCGAATGACAGAGTGTCAAGTCATACCTAAAAATACTTAAGACAAGAAAGCATCCTTTTGTAAAAGGGTGCTTTTTTAAGGGGAAATGAACATGAAAAAATACGCATTAATCACAGGGGCGAGCGGAGGAATAGGAAGCGCCATTGCTAAAGAAATTGCTACACTTGGCTATTCGTTATACCTTCACTACAATGAAAACGAACTGGCTATAAAAAAGATAGTCGAAGAATTAGCTATTGAAGGTGTGGAAACATACCTAATTAAGGCTGATTTAAGTCTGCCAAGTGGTGTAGAAAAAGTAGTCAACCAAATCCAACATCCAATTGATACTATCGTCCATAATTCCGGTAAAAGTGTGTTTGGGCTTATGACAGATTTTGATAAAAAGACAGTAGAAGAAATGGTACAACTTCACGTGAATACCCCTTATCTTTTAACAAAAGAATTGCTACCAACTATGATTACAAGGAAAAAGGGAAATATCATCGTCATTTCCTCGATTTGGGGAATCACGGGTGCTTCCTGTGAAGTACTCTATTCGATGGTAAAAGGAGGGCAAATTTCGTTTGTTAAAGCTTTAGCTAAGGAAGTTGCACTTAGTGGAATTAGAGTTAATGCTGTGGCACCAGGTGCGATAAATACAAACATGCTTAAGGAATTTGACCCAGAAGATATTAAAGGTATTAGCGAAGAAATTCCAATGGGGAGAATTGGAGAGCCAAATGAGGTCGCTAATGCCGTTGCATTTTTACTTTCTAATAAAGCTTCTTATATTACAGGACAAGTGTTGTCTGTAAATGGTGGTTGGCATTGTTAACTTGATTTTTTACGAATAAATTATATTACAATCGACAAACTAACATTGTAATAACCTAATAAGGAGGGTCACTTATGTCAGTACTAGACAATTTCGAGGATTGGAAAAATTTTTTAGGTGATCGCTTGCAGCATGCTAAATCTGAAGGAATGGATCAAAATGTGATCAATGATATGGCTCATCAGCTAGGTGATTACCTTGCAAGTGAAGTAGAGCCGAAAAATGCTCAAGAAAAGGTATTACGAGACCTTTGGACCGTTGCATCTGAAGAAGAGCAACAAGCGATTGCTAACGTAATGGTAAAGCTTGTCCAATAGGTTAGGCAGTGTGTTTTAAAAACGAGAGAGGGACTTTCCTCTCTTTTTTATTTAATCCGCCATTTTTCTTGTACCCCTCTATAAAATGTGAATTGATTAGTTTATAATGAAAATGATGCATTATTTCATAATTGGAAATTATAACCACGGCGCGAGGGGCTGGGACATTTTGGAGAAAAAAGAATGGTATTTAGAATATGAAATTGCAAAAAATCGCCCGGGACTTCTTGGTGATATTTCTTCATTATTGGGAATGCTTTCGATAAATATTGTTACAATAAATGGTGTAGACGATCGTAGAAGGGGAATGCTTTTATTAAGTGAAGGTAATGAGCAAATTGAAAGATTGGAATCAATCTTACATACAATGGATACGATAACCGTTACAAAGCTTAGAGAACCAAAGCTTCGTGATAAACTGGCGGTAAGACACGGACGGTATATTCAGCGCGATGCAGATGATAAAAAAACATTCCGGTTTACTCGCGATGAATTAGGACTTCTTGTTGATTTCATGGCTGAGCTTTTTAAGCAGGAGGGCCATAAGCTTATTGGAATTCGTGGGATGCCAAGAGTGGGGAAGACAGAATCAGTTGTTGCTGCTAGTGTTTGTGCGCATAAAAAATGGTTGTTTGTATCTTCGACTTTATTAAAACAAACAATGAGAAATGAATTGATTCATGATGAGTACAATGTAGATAATCTTTTTATTATCGATGGCATTGTCTCAACTAAGCGTGCGACAGAAAGACATTTACAGCTTGTAAGAGAGATCATGAGACTTCCTGCTGTTAAATTAGTGGAGCATCCTGATATGTTTGTACGTCATACCGAATATACATTGAAAGATTTTGATTATATCATTGAACTTCGAAACGATCCTGAAGAAGAAATTACATATGATATCGAATACCAACAGTTTTCCAAGTCTGATTTTTCTGGTTTTGATTTTTAATTTTGTGTAAATAAAATAGTTAAGCCTTTACTGATAAGAATAAAAATGCTAGTATTATGAACGCGAATACGCCAAAAGGTATCTCGAGATTTGGTAGGTGAAAAAATGACTGAATTAGGATCGCGACTTAAAGAAGCGAGAGAACAAAAAGATTTAAGCTTGGATGATTTACAGCAAATTACTAAAATCCAAAAAAGGTATTTGGTTGGCATTGAAGAGGGAAATTATTCTGTAATGCCTGGTAAATTCTATGTCCGTGCATTCATTAAGCAATATGCTGAAGCAGTCGGGCTAAATCCTGAAGAATTATTTGAGGATTTTAAGTCAGAAATTCCGGGTACATATAATGATGAAATTCCTGAACAAATTTCTAGAGTACAATCGAGAAGACAAATTTCTACGACAGGTTCGAAAATCATAGATAAAGTACCAATGATTATATTGGTTCTTTTCCTTCTTGGTGGTGCAATGACAATCTATTGGTTTGTATCCAATAAGGATGTTGTCAAGGGACCGGACAAACAAACAGAGAGTCAGGAAACAGAATATGATCAATCAAATGAGCCGCCTCCCGTTCAAGATGAACAAAAAGAGGAACCAAAAGAAGAGGAACAGGTAGCTGGTGAAACGGATAATACTCCTGCTGAAGAAGAGGAACCTGTACAAGAGACTCCAACTCAGGAAATAGTTGAAATTGAAAAGTTGACGAGCACCGCAACCTATGAGTTGAAAAATTCGGATTCATTTAAGGTTAAACTTACTGCGACTGATGCTGGTCAATCATGGGTGACACTTCAAAATCGCCAAAATGAAAGATTTATTTACGAAACAATCGCAAACGGTGCAATTAAAGAGGTTGATTTGACAAATCAGACTGAAGTGATTTTAACGGTTGGAAGGTCTTCAGATCTTCAAGTAGAAATCAACGGAGAGCCTTTTACGTATCCATTTGATACCGGCCAAATCGTTCGTCAAATTATTACGATTAAGTTCACGCCTGGAACTCAGGAATAACAAAAGTCATCATTATGATGGCTTTTTGTTTCGTGTAAGTGGTATTATCACTATTATAAGTATTTTTTAACTTTATTCTGCAGAAGTCCCATGTCTTTTGCAGTATAAAGTTATAGCCTCCGGCGGATGCCACGATTTTTCAAAGGAAATTTTTCGAGCAGTAAGGATCAAAGACTAAAAACGC